>JASLID010000077.1 GCA_030153045.1 Flavobacterium sp. | reverse complement strand
ACGCAATCTGGTTTTAAAAAAACTACTGGTTTGGTAGAGTAAAATGAAATCCACAAGAAATTTCAATGCTATAAAAAGCACAAAGAAATTATGTTCAACTTGTCTAATCAACCAAAGGCCAACAACCAGCAACCAAATCAAATTCATCAGTAAAACAGAGAATCCCAATTGTTTACTGTAAAAACTAGTGTAATTCCCTATTTTACTTGCCCAACGAACTCTTTGATAAAATAAATTATTCCAGGTTTTTTCGGTTTTTGTTTGGACCACAGCTGTCGCAGATTTTAAAAAATGCACATTGTTTTTGTCTTTTTGAATCGCTTTTTGCAATAAAAAAACATCGTCTCCACTGGCAATAGATTCATTTCCGTCAAAACCATTCAATTCGTTGAAAAATGTTTTTTGGTAACAAAAATTAGCACCATTGCACATAAACGCTTGATGATTTCCAAAACTCCCTATTGTCGTGCCTTGTAAACTCAATAAATCCAATTGCTGAAAAGCGTCAATAAAAGTACCGTGAGTTCTATAAAAAACACCTGCCGCAATCATTTTAGGGTTGCAATTTTGAATGTGATTGTCAATGGTTTTCAGCCATTTTTTCGGCACTAAACAATCGGCATCAGTAGTGATGATCCAATCGTTTTTGGCTATTGTAATGGCAGTATTTATAGCGTCTTTTTTAGGTGAATTTGTTGTTCTTACATTATCAATTAACGTGATTTTAAAATTAAAAATAGAAAAGAGAAATTTGTCTTCAGAATCATCATCTACTAAAATGACTTCAAACAAATCATGAGGATAATTCAGTAAAGAAATAGAATACAACAATTTCGGCAGACTTTCAGTTTCATTTCTAAAAGGAACCACAATACTAAACTTTGTTTTGGGTTCTATTTCTTCGGTTTCAAAATGTTTTATTTTGGTAAATCCATAAATCAACCATAGTATATTTAAAAAATAGACCAAGGCAATAACACTAAAAACAAGGATTACGATTTCCATTGGGACTTATAATTTAGAACAAAATAGCTTCCAATTAATACGGGTAAAACCACATTCAAAAACCACATGAGCGTGCTGATAAAAACTACTATCCATTCATTCACACCTAACAATCCGAAGAAATAAACCGCAACACTTCCTTTTACCGCAAAATCCAAAAACTGGAAAGTCGGTAAAGAAGATGCTAAAAAGTAAACACTCGTAATGGTAGCCATCAATAACAAATACGGAATTTGAACATCAAAAATTAAAAATAAAAAATAATATTGATGTGAAAAAACCAAATAGCGCCCAATGGCTAATAAAATATTTTTTTGATGAATATTTTTGGGAATACCATTGATTTTATGAATCAGTTTTTCTATCGAATAGCCTTTAATGTTTATTTTCTTCGTAAAAAAGAAAAAAGCAAGCACTAAAACCAAAATTCCAAAAACAACACCTACAGTTTTGGTTGTAATAATATTGAATTGCGCATTAAAGTACAACAATCCAAAAATCCCGAAAACAATAGTCAAAACCATTTGAATTCCGTTGCAAATCAAATTCAGAAAGACAATTTTTTTGGTTTTTATTTTTTCAAAAAACAAAGCTTTTCCGGCGTATTCTCCAATGCCGTTGGGGGTGAATAATCCAGCAGTTAAAGCGCCAAGTACTTGCTTTGAGGCTTCTCCAATCGAAATTTTATGAATAACTTCTACCAAATTCTGCCATTTTAAAATCTCTAAAAAGCGATTCAGAAACGTCAGAAACAAAATCAACGAAATGTTTCCAACAGATTGCTTTTCCCAAACTAATTTTTGAAATTTATTCCAATCCAATTTGTCGTTATCGGCCAATTGATTGTAAATAAAATAAAATGCACCACCAACAATTAAAAGTTTGATGGCAAGAACGAGGAATTGTTTAGCTTTGTGGGATACAGAAATCATCTGTGCAAAATACAAATAAAATTGGCAAACGAACGTATCATATTAGGAATTGACCCGGGAACAACCATCATGGGCTTTGGTTTAATCAAAGTCATTAACAAGAAAATGGAATTTCTTCAGTTGAATGAATTGATCTTATCCAAATACGACGATCATTATACAAAATTAAGAGTCATTTTTGAACGTACGATTGAACTCATCGAAACACATCATCCCGATGAAATAGCCATTGAAGCGCCTTTCTTTGGTAAAAACGTACAATCGATGTTGAAGTTAGGAAGAGCCCAAGGTGTGGCCATGGCGGCAGGGTTGTCACGTCAAATTCCTATTACCGAATACGAACCCAAGAAAATAAAAATGGCCATTACCGGAAACGGAAATGCCAGTAAGGAGCAAGTAGCTAAAATGCTACAGCAATTATTAGGATTGAAAGAATTACCTAAAAACCTCGATTCCACCGATGGTTTGGCGGCGGCGGTTTGTCATTTTTTTAACACGGGAAAAGTAATTGGTACAAAAAGTTATTCGGGTTGGGATGCTTTTATAAAACAGAACGAAGAGCGAGTAAAAAAATAATTTGGCTGGAATTTACATACATATCCCTTTTTGCAAGCAGGCTTGTCACTACTGCGATTTTCATTTTTCTACTTCATTGAAGAAGAAAGACGAGATGGTTTTGGCTTTAGCCAAAGAAATTCAACTGCGTAAAAAGGAGTTTGAGAACGAAGTAGTAGAAACCATTTATTTTGGAGGAGGCACGCCTTCTATATTGCAGATTGCAGATATTAGATTTTTGATTGACAAAGTGTATGAAAACTACACAGTTTCCGAAAACCCTGAAATTACTGTAGAAGCCAACCCTGATGATCTTTCCGAAGAACGAATTGTCGAATTATCGAACAATAGAATCAACCGTTTAAGCATTGGTGTTCAGTCATTTTTTGAAGACGATTTAAAATTGATGAACCGCGCTCATAATTCGGCGGAAGCCAAAAAATGTCTGGAAATAGCTACGCAATATTTCGATAATATTTCAGTCGATTTAATTTATGGAATTCCAGGGTTGACAAATGAGCATTGGTTGCAAAATATTCAAACTGTTTTAGATTTGAACATTCCACACATTTCAAGTTATGCTTTAACGGTCGAGCCAAAAACAGCTTTGCAAAAATTCATCAATCAAGGAATTATTCCACCACCAGACGATGCTGTGGCACATGAGCAGTTTTTGATGCTTGTAGACACACTTGAAAGCAACGGATTTATTCATTATGAATTGTCGAATTTTGGAAAGTCAGCTTATTTTTCCCGAAACAATTCGGCTTATTGGTTGGGTAAAAAATACCTCGGGATTGGCCCTTCCGCACACAGTTACGACGGGAAAAACAGAAGTTGGAATGTGGCAAATAATTCTCTTTACATCAAATCTTTAGAAGAAAATAAATTGCCAAACGAAACAGAATCGTTAACGGAAACAGACCGTTACAACGAGTACATTATGACGGGATTACGCACCATTTGGGGTGTTTCGTTAGACAGAATTGAGAATGATTTTGGCAAAAAATATTTGGATTATCTGTTGCAAAATGCGCAACGCTATTTAGAGGATGAGAAGTTAATAGTCGAGAGTAATGTTCTGAGAACTACAAAAAAAGGAAAATTCTTTTGTGATGGAATTGCGAGTGATTTATTTTGGTTAAATTTGGAATAGCTTAAATTCGCCACAAAGGAGCAAAGACGCAAAAAATGAAAATCAAAGAATTAAACTTTGAGTCTTAGTGGCCTAAAAAATAAATTTGTGTTAACAAAAATTCAGCATCAAAATAAAACTTTCGAAATCGATCTATCGAAACCCCTTGATATTTCCATCCCATTAACCAATACTGACGAAAATCCTATTGCCTGGTACATCGAAAAACCAGTGATTGAACCTGTCGTTTTTGGCGATTGGATCGGGAAAGTTTCAGAAGGAAGTTCTTCAACAAATTTTAATAATATTTTTTTTAACCCACACGGACATGGTACGCATACGGAATGTTTGGGACATATTACACGCGATTTTTATAGTATTAATCAGTGTTTAAAGCAGTTCTTTTTTACTGCCGAATTGATTTCTGTTCAACCGGAAATTCAGGGAGAAGATTTGGTTATCACTAAAAATCAGATTGAAATGGCTTTGAATGGAAAATTTCCTGAAGCGATTGTGATTCGAACATTGCCGAATGAAAAAGCAAAATTGTCCAGAAAATATTCAAACACGAATCCGCCTTATTTGGCTGAGGATGCAGCAATTTTCATTCGCGAAAGCGGAATTCAACATTTGCTGATCGACTTGCCAAGTGTGGATAAAGAACATGATGAAGGAAAATTATTAGCACATAAAGCCTTTTGGAACGTAAAAGATGTCCATGTTTTGAATACTGACGCACGAATGAATTGTACCATTACCGAAATGATTTTTGTAAAGGATGAAATTTCGGATGGCAGTTACATACTAAACATTCAAATTGCTTCGTTTGAGAATGATGCCAGCCCGAGTAAGCCCATTTTGTATAAAATATGATAACAGTCTCTACCGATAAAAATAAATTAGATGTTCCATTCATCCAGCAATTTTTAACAAATACCTATTGGGCGAAAGGACGAACAATTGAAGATGTTCAGACTACAATTGATCATTCTTTTTGTTTCGGAATTTATCTCAATGAACAACAAATAGGTTTTGCTAGGGTAGTTAGTGATTGCGTTTCTTTTGCTTATTTAATGGATGTTTTTATAATTGAAAAGCACCAAGGAAAAGGATATTCGACTATTTTGATTGAAAATATAATGAATGAATTAAAATTTAAAAATGTCAAAATATGGGGATTGGCAACTTTAGATGCACATTTTTTGTATGAAAAATTCGGTTTTACCTCAGTTCAAAATCCTGAAAAATTAATGGAAAAATTAATGATTTAAAAGTATAAAATGACAATTGATGTTTATTACGATTATTGTTTGTCCAAAAAAGGAGTAACAGAACATTTTCCTTTTGATGAAGATACATTGGTGTTTAAAGTCGGCGGAAAAATGTTTGCATTGTCGTCTTTAAAAGAATGGGAAAATGGGAAACCTGCGTTAAATTTGAAATGTGACCCTGATTGGGCACAAGAGTTGCGAGTACAATACGACGATATTCAGGCAGGGTATCACATGAGTAAAATTCACTGGAATACTGTAGCAGTCAATAACGAAATATCAGATACTTTTTTAAAAGAATTAATAGACCATTCTTATGATTTGATTTTTAAAAGTTTAACTAAAAAAATACAAACCGAAATTCAAAATTCAGAAAATTAGGCATTACATTTGATGCCTAGTTATACACTTAACCCATTTATTACGATTATGATTGACAATTTAAAGAAAATATTAAACGAAGATCAAGATCCAAAGGCTATTGAAAAAATCACTTCGAAGCTTCAAAATCTTCTAATGACAAACGAAGAAGTAGGTTATATTGCTGTGCAAAAAAAACCTGCTATTACTGTTTTCCCTGATAGTATCGTGGTAACGAACAAAAGAATTATTATTTGTAAACCAAAGAATTTAGGCTTGTCGATGGAGTTTATGGATTATGATTGGGATGACATTTCAGGAACGTTTGTAAAAGAAGGTTTGCTAGGTTCAGATTTTTCTTTTTCGACCAAAACAGAATTGACTTTGACCATCGATTATTTACCTAAAAATCAAGCAAGAAAGTTATATACATATGCCAAAGAGCAATTGGATTTACTAAAAAATCCTGTTGTAGCTGCGCCAGTTGTTGCAGAAGAAACTTTTATTGCTGAAGATAATACAGTAGTTGAAACACAACCAGTTCAAGAACAAATGATTGAAGAGATGGAGACTGAAGAAGTAACTGATTTTGCCGAAATCATGCCCTATGTTCCAACATATGCTGAACCTGTCGCAGAAGGAGATAAAGCTCAAGCCTCTACAGGAGAGAAAAAAATAAGCGAAATGAGCAGCGACGAATTGTTTGCCAAATTGCAGAACTATAAGAGACTCTTAGACAACGGATTAATCCTTCAAGGGGATTACGATAAACTGAAAGCGGAGATTTTGCAGTATATGTAGAAAAGAAAAAATATATAAAAAGCGCGATAAGTTTAAATTTATCGCGCTTTTTTGTATATATATGTATTGATAATGTTAAAAAACAGTAAACATTGTTAATTTAATATTAATTGCAGGTAAAATAGTATGGTTAATTTTTTTGATATCAATATAGATTTGAAAAAAAAAATTAACTATGAAAACAAAACTATTTTTGCTCTTATTTTTTCTGTCCATAATGGATATAAGTGCTCAAACACCTTCTTGCAGAACCAAGGAGGAGAATGACGTGATTTATAGAAAAAATCCGAACGCACTGAAAGAAAAAATCGACTTTGATATTTTGAGTAAGAAATTTGCTGATAAACATTTTGAAAGAAGCGGTGATAACAGATTAGACCCCACTTACACCATTCCCGTTGTATTTCATGTTTATGGAACCACGCATAACGGACATTCGGTTACTTACGATAAAATAGTAGTAGCGCTTCAAAAATTGAATGAGGATTTTAACGGTTTAAATGCAGATTATAATACGGTAGAACCTTTCTTTCAGCCACGAAGAAGTACTTTGAATATCGAATTCAAGTTGGCCAAAATTGATCCAAGCGGAAGCTGTACCAGTGGCGTCGTTTTTCATTCATCAAAAAATGGCTATGGAAACGGTGGCGGATATGATGATCAGATTCAGGTCGATGCATGGGACAATCATAAATATATGAACGTTTACATTCAGAACGATTTATACAACGACGGACAAACAACAAATTCAGGAGTAGCCTGGTATCCGGATTCCTGGATGTTTGAAAATAATTTAGCCAGAGTAGTATACAATGGAGCTTATTTACACGGGAATACTGGTGATGAATTCGCATCTGTGTTAACCCACGAATTTGGGCACTTCCTAAATCTAATCCACACTTTTGATGGAGGATGTGGAGGCACTGACGAAGTTAGTGATACTCCTAAAGAAGACGGGTTACACACCTTAGGCTGTACTCCTGGAACAAACTGTACTGGAGATAATGTGAATTTTGAAAACTATATGGGCTATAATGGCGCTGCAGGTTGTTATAAAATGTTTACACAAGGTCAAATAGCAAGAATGTTAGCTGCCTTAGAACATCCTGCTCGAATTACCTTGTGGCAACCGGCAAATTTGGTAGCGACAGGAGTTAACATTACGGGAAATTCGTTAACAGCAAATGCAAATACTTTCAAAGAAGCTATTGCAAATACAGGTACATTTATCACTAATTCTTCGGTTACTTTAAATGGTGGAACTTTTGCACTTTCATCGGGAACAATGATCTTAGGAACACATTTTACACATACATTTCCAGCCGGAATCACACCTGTTCTTACCGTAAATAGTAATTCACAATTAACACTGACTTTGAGCGGAAATGCAGCTGCTCACGCTGCTGTTAATAACGTTTTGGCATCTGTTTCTTTTTTACCGGCAGCATTTTCAGGCGGGACATCAGGTTTTTATTGTACCAATTTGAGTTTCTCACTTCAATTCTCTGACCCGTACGGGATATTTTTTGTAGATATGGCAGATGCTGCTGTGACTTCAACTTCAACTTGGGATTATTTTGAAATAAGTAAAGGAGATGATGTTAAGTATGGAGCATGGCATTTTGCAGCGAATCATTTAAAATTAGAAACATATGGAAAAAGTTTAGTCTGTGAATCCGGAACAAGAAACATAACCAAATTAGGTTTTAATGTGCCTGTCAATGGAAGCAGTAATATGACTCCACCAATAGCATATCCGGGGCAATTAGATGTTAGAACGCCTACATATACTACTTGGGACGGTTCAACTGGTTATATTGGCTTTGAATATAAGATTGACGGTCTTCCATGTTACGGATGGTTTAAAGCAGTTGTGAATGCAGATGGTTCTGGGTATTCCATAACTGAATATGCTTATAACACCGAACCATACGGAACTATTTATACAGGAATGACTCCTAACGTTGTGATGACTGTTTCTCCACCTAAACTTAGTGAAGCGATTGCTAATGATGGTAGTTTTTCTGCCGGTTCTACGATTCTTTTAGCTACGAATAATGGCACTTTTACACAAAGTAACGGAACAATGATCCTAGGAACACATTATACTATTTCAGGTGTTCCATTTGGTCTAACTCCAGTGTTAACGGCATTAAGCAATACACAAGTCAACCTTACTTTTACAGGAAATGCAACTCAACATATGTCGAATAATGACGCAACTGTAGTCGTAACGTTATTAAATCCGGCAATTACAGGCGGAACTGCAGTTTTGGCATCAGCAGTAGTTACTATTACTTTGGATTTCGAAGATGCATACGGTATTTATTATGTTGATGTTCCTGATTATACGGTAGATCCGAATAATGTATGGCAGTCATTTCAAATTGAAGCCAATGCTGATGATAAGTATTATGGAACATTTGTAGATGCAGCGGCACAAAATGCCTTGAAATTAGAAACATACCAAAAACCGCTTATCTGCAATGGAGCAACCAGAAACATTACTCTTTTAGGAAATAACGAACCGGTTGATGCAACAAGAAATATGGTAGCCGGTGGAGCTTATCCTGATTTGCATGTTTTGAGAAATGCATCTTACACGGTATGGGACGGACAATCAGGCTATATTGGCTTTGAATATTACAGAAACGGTAATTCCTGTTACGGATGGTTTGCAGTTTCGGTTTCAGCGGATGGTTCAAGCTATACGTTAACCAATTATGCTTATAATACTCAACCAAACGGGACAATCTATACGCCAAATGTTATGGGTGTAGACGAAAATAATCAGGAACAGGATGTAGCTGTTTATCCCAATCCGTTTGAATCACAATTTACCATAGATACGTCTAAATTATTGGGGGAGAATGTTGAGGTTGCCATTGTAAATATTTTAGGGCAACGTATTCATGAGAAATCATTCAATGTAAGCACGCCAACGACAAGTATTGATACGCATTCATTCAGCAAAGGATTGTATATGATCCAACTTACTGTTAATAACGAAAAAGTGATCACAAAGAAAATGGTCAAAAAGTAAAATGCAGTTTTATTAAGTGAAAAGACCTCTGGTATTTGTTTATCAGGGGCTTTTTTTCATGAATGCATCTTCCGATATTGAAGCGGAGAGATATGCTTGATTTCTTTAAACTTCCTGTTGAAATTTGAAATGTTATTAAATCCACAAAACTCGGCTATTTCCAATACAGAAAACTCTTTGTTTTTTAACAACAGTTTCCCGGCTCGTTCAATTCGGATCTCAATTAGAAACTGAAAAAAAGTCTTATTGGTCCTAACTTTGAAATAACGGCAGAAAGCATTTTTTGTCATATTCGATACTGATGCGATTTCTTCAAGTGTGATGTTCTTCTGATAGTTGGTCATCACATATTCAAAAACAGACTGCATTCTTTTGCCTTCATTATCCGTAAGTGTTTTCTCGTAGATGAAACTGGAAAGAGCTGTTTTTTCTGAAAGGCAGAGGTTTTTTATGAGTTTCAGAAAAATAGAGAAGCGGTCAAATTCATCCGCTTTTTTAAATTTTCTAAATTGGTTTACCATCTTCTTTGAAGCATAGCTAATTTTAAATCCATTCTTAAGTGCTACAAAAAAAGGAGCAAGTGTTTTAAATTCCGGAAGCTCAAAAAAATCTTTGCCAAAAGAGTTTGGGGTAAAAAAGATGGTCAGCATGACTGACTTTTCATTATTATTGATTTCGCTTCGAAACACATGAGGTAAATTGCTGCCCATCACAATGATATCTCCATTTTGATACCCTGTTATCGTATCTCCTACAAGTATTGTGCCCTCGCCTTTTTCAATGTAACTAATCTGTATTTCTTCGTGCTGATGTAACTTGTCATAGAAGAATAACACTCTGTCTTCCTGATAAATGAGTGCTTCCTCTTTTGCTTTAGGTATTTTGAAAGGAAAAATTTTCATAAAAGTAAATTCTAGGGAATCAAATATATATTTTTTATTAAAAACAAGTAAATATTAATTGAATAATTTAACTGTTGATATAAAATGGGGTAATATAGTATAGTTTTAAGATAATATATCCTAAATAGTTTTGCAGTATACTCGATAATTTTGAAAAAAAATAAATAGTAATTATGAGTATTCAGTGGAAAGGGGTAATGCCAGCAGTTACCACAAAATTTAAATCAGATGATACATTAGACTTCAACATGTTTGAAGTAAATGTAAAAGCACAATTGGAAGCGGGTGTAAATGGTATAATCTTAGGAGGAACCTTAGGAGAAGCAAGTACGCTTTTGGATGTAGAAAAAAGAGAGCTTGTAAGAGAGACCGTAAGGATTGTCGATGGAAGAGTTCCTGTTGTAATGAACATTGCCGAGCAAACCACCAAAGGAGCAATTGAAGCGGCACATAAGGCCGAACAAGATGGTGCAAAAGGACTAATGGTTCTGCCTCCAATGAGATATAAAGCTACTGATCATGAAACGATAGTTTATTTTTCCGAAGTGGCTAAAAATACTTCACTGCCTATCATGGTGTATAATAATCCCGTTGATTATAAAATAGAAGTAACCTTAGATATGTTTGAAGAGTTGTTAAAGTTTGATAACATTCAGGCAGTAAAAGAGTCTACAAGAGATATTTCTAATGTGACCCGAATTAAAAACCGTTTCGGAAACCGATTAAAAATATTATCTGGAGTAGACACCTTGGCGTTAGAAAGTCTTTTAATGGGTGCCGATGGATGGGTTGCCGGTTTAGTTGATGCTTTCCCGGCAGAAACTGTAGCTATTTACAGCTTAGCTAAAGCGGGAAGAATTGAAGAAGCAATAGCAATTTACAGATGGTTCTTGCCTCTATTGGAATTGGACATCAATGCGCAATTAGTACAAAATATAAAATTAGCCGAAGTAGCCACAGGAATCGGAACAGAATATGTTCGCGCTCCGAGATTGCCATTATTCGGAACAGAAAGAGAAAGGGTTCAAGCGATTATTAACGAAGGTTTACGAACAAGACCTACACTTCCGGATTACAAAAAGACAATTGCGGAAGGCTTGTTGTTAAGTTAGTTATCTCAGTTTGTAAAGTATTGATTTTAAGATGGTTTTTCCAAATTGAACCATCTTAAAATCAGCAATGTTAAAATCATTGGAACAAATAATAATAAAAAGTAATGATTACAGGAAAAAATTATATCGGCAGTCAGCTTATTGCCAGCGGAAATAAGACGTTCAAAACGTTCAATCCACAACTTAATATCGAAAATCCCTGGATATTTACAGAAGCTACTTCAGATGAAATCGATCTTGCAGTCGAATTAGCTTCAAAAGCGTACGATACCTATAAAAATTATTCAGGAGTTCAAAAAGCAGCTTTTCTAAATGCTATTGCAGATGAAATTCTAGCACTTGGAGATGAATTATTGGAAACATATTGTACCGAATCCGGTTTGCCAAGAGGTAGAGCAGAAGGAGAAAGAGGACGTACCATAATGCAATTGCGCTCTTTTGCTGATATGGCTGCAGAAGGCAATTGGGTAGAAGCAACAATTGATACCGCAATACCTGACAGACAACCTCTTCCAAAAACAGATTTGCGTAAAATGTTAATTCCATTAGGCCCTGTAGTGGTTTTTGGCTCCAGTAATTTCCCTTTTGCCTATTCAACGGCAGGTGGAGATACAGCTTCGGCTCTTGCCGCAGGTTGTCCTGTGATTGTTAAAAGCCATTCGATGCATGTGGGAACAGGCGAAATGGTTGCTTCGGCAGTCATTAAAGCAGCAAAAAAAACAAACATGCCGGAAGGTGTTTTCTCCAACCTGAATGGTAGCGGAGTAACTGTAGGAAGCAGTCTGGTGAAACATCCGCAGGTGAAAGGTGTTGGTTTCACAGGAAGTATTAAAGGAGGCAGGGCTTTATTTGATTTGGCTTCACAACGTCCTGAACCGATACCGGTTTTCGCCGAGATGGGAAGTATTAATCCTGTCGTTTTATTGCCAGAAGCTTTAGAACAACAAAGTGCTTCTTGGGCTGCTCAGTTTGCAGGCTCAATTACCGTTGGATCTGGACAGTTTTGTACCAACCCAGGATTATTGTTAGGTTTAAAAAGTAACGGACTGAATCAATTTATAAATCAGTTGTCTGAAGAAATAGAAAAAATAGTTCCTTCCTGTATGCTGCATCCTAGTATACACAATAATTTTACTACTGGCAAAAATGAATTCCAACAGCAAATCGGAGTGATTACTTTAACTGAAGTAAATGCCGAAGTGGCTCCTAATTATGCTGTACAAACACTGCTTTGTGTTGAAGGAAATACTTTTTTAGAAAACACGTCACTTCATCAGGAGGTCTTTGGGCCATTTTCGATAATTGTCGAATGTGAGGATGAAACAGAATTAGCAGCAATACTTGACGCCTTGGAAGGACAGTTGACCGGAACCGTTATTGCTTCTGAAACAGAATTAGAAAATTACGCCAAAGTTATAGCGTCATTACAAAATAGAGTGGGCAGATTAATTTTCAACGGTGTGCCAACAGGGGTTGAGGTTTGTCCGTCTATGTTGCACGGCGGACCTTATCCGGCTTCTTCCGATTCCAGATTTACTGCCGTAGGAATTCACGCCGTAAAGCGTTGGGTAAGACCGTTCAGCTATCAAAACTGGCCGAATGCTTTATTGCCTGAAGCACTGCAAAACGAAAATCCACTAGGAATTTCCAGATTAGTGAATAATAAACAAACTCATTTACCTATAGAATTATGTCCAGAAAAACCTTCTTTTGCGTAGATGCGCATACTTGTGGAAATCCAGTCAGAGTAATTGCCGGTGGCGGACCTAATCTTATTGGAGCCAACATGAGTGAGAAGCGCCAGCATTTCCTTAAAGAGTACGATTGGATTCGAAAAGGTCTGATGTTTGAACCACGAGGACACGACATGATGAGCGGAAGCATCCTTTATCCGCCAAGTAATCCTGAAAATGATTTCGGTATATTATTTATAGAAACTTCGGGTTGCTTGCCCATGTGTGGCCATGGAACGATTGGCACCATTACTATCGCCATTGAAGAAGGATTAGTAGTGCCAAAAATCCCAGGAAAAATCAAAATGGAAGCTCCTGCGGGTTTAGTCCAAATCGAATACAAACAGACGGGTAAAAAAGTTGATTGGGTAAAGTTAACCAATGTAAAATCTTATCTGGCTGCCGAAGGATTAACAATCGATTGTCCTGAATTAGGTGAAATTGTTTTTGATGTGGCTTATGGCGGAAATTACTATGCCATTGTCGATCCTCAAAAGAATTTTTCCGGTGTTCAGGATTTTACAGCAGGTAAAATTGTACAATATAGCCAGGAGGTTCGTAAAAGAATCAACGAAAAATATCCAAATCTTTTTATTCACCCTGAAAACGATACCATTCGTGATGTAAGTCATATGCTTTGGACAGGCGATCCTTTGGATTCAACTTCTTCGGGTAGAAATGCCGTTTTTTATGGCGATAAAGCCATAGATCGTTCTCCGTGTGGCACTGGAACATCTGCCAGAATAGCACAGCTTCATGCCAAAGGGAAATTGAAAAAAGGCGAGGAGTTTGTCCACGAAAGCTTCATTGGAAGTAAGTTTATTGGGAAGGTGGAAGAGGAAACTTCCATCGGTGCCATTAGAGCAATTGTTCCAAGTATTCAGGGTTGGGCAAAAGTGTACGGATACAATAACATCATAATTGATGAAGAAGATGATCCGTATGCGTTTGGTTTTCAGGTAATTTAAAAAAATAAAAATCATTCAAAATTCATTAATTGTCTGGTTTTTTAGACGAATGGATTTTCTCATTTTAACAGTAATAATGAAAAAAGTCAGCATCATCGGTGGAGGAATAATTGGGCTATGCTCAGCATATTATTTAGCAAAAGAAGGATATCAGGTGGTCGTTTTTGATAAATCAAGCATGAGTGATGGATGTTCTTATGGCAATGCCGGAATGATTGTTCCATCTCACGTTATTCCTTTAGCACAGCCGGGAATGATAGCACAAGGTGTCCGATGGATGTTTGATAGCCAAAGCCCTTTTTATGTGAAACCAAGATTGAACTCCGATTTAATAAAATGGGGATGGCAATTCTACAGACATGCCAATCACAAACATGTAGAAAAATCGATGCCAGCTCTTCGTGATTTATCACTTCTGAGTAAAGAACTGTATCAGGATTTTGCCCGGGAAAGCAATTCTTTTTTTTATGAAGAAAAAGGTCTTCTGATGCTTTATAAAACCGACAAAGTAGGTGAAGAAATAAGACATGAAGGCGAAAAAGCAGCATTTCTTGGTTTAGAAGTGGATTACCTTTCAAAAGCAGAAATCTCAAGATTAGAAACAGGCACAAAAACCGATGTTGTTGGAGGTGTGCATTACAAGAGTGATGCGCATTTATGTCCACAAAAATTCATGCAGTTCATAAAAGAAGAATTGAAACGAATGAAGGTAGAAATTCAGTCTAATACATTGGTAAATGATTTCACAATCCATAATAACAAGATTTCGGAGATAGTTACAGATAAAGGAGTTTTTACTACAGACGAAGTAGTATTGGCTTCGGGATCCTGGAGTCCGGAATTGGCAAAAAAACTCAATATAAATATTTCCGTCTTGCCTGGAAAAGGGTATAGTTTCACCCTAAAGGATCAAAAACAAAAACCTGTGATTCCATCTATTCTGTGTGAGGGAAAAGTAGCGGTAACTCCTATGGATAATGTTATTCGCTTTGGAGGAACGATGGAAATTACGCATACTCAAGACACTAAAATCAACCAAAAAAGACTCCAGGGAATAGTGAATAGTGTCAACGGATTTTACCCTGATTTAAAAATTGAAGTTCCTAAAGAAAAAGATACCTGGTATGGTTTCCGTCCATGTACTCCTTCAGGATTGCCTATAATTTCCAGAGATAAAAAGATAAATAATTTAACGCTTGCCACTGGACATTCTATGATGGGGCTGAGTCTAGCACCTGCTACAGGTAAGATTATTACCGAAATAATTTCCGGAAAAGTCACATCAGTAACTACTAATATGTTTCAATTGTAATATGAGATACCAACCAATACCAACGTCTTTATTTGAAAAAAACAGAAGCAATTTTTGCGGTAAAATGACTTCCAATGCAATTGCTATTCTTTCTTCCAATGATGTAATGCCTACCAATTGTGATGATGTCATGGGGTTTGCACAAAATAATGATTTGTTTTATCTCTCCGGAATCGACCAGGACGAAACAATATTGCTGTTGTATCCGGATGCTTTTATTCCTGAAAACAGAGCGATTCTATTTGTTAAAGAAGTCAGTGAATTAAGCAAGCTTTGGGATGGAGATTTTTTGACAAAAGAACAGGTTACTGCAATTTCTGGAGTGAAAAATGTAAAATGGACGCATGAATTCGAAAAGACACTTCAATTTTTTGCTTTCGAAGCCGATACATTTTATTTGGGACATAATGAACATCTAAAGAGAATTACCTCCGAAATGGTAACCAGGCAAGACCGAATGATTCAATGGTGTAAAGAGAAATATCCTTTGCATGAATACAAAAGAGTAGCTAAAATTACTGCTGAATTACGCCCATTCAAATCGGATGAAGAAATCGCTCTCATTCAAAAAGCGGCGAGCATCAGTCTTAAGGGATTCAATCGTTTATTGAAAGCGGTAAAACATAATGTGATGGAATATGAACTGGAAGCTGAGCTTACTTACGAATTGATAAAAAACGGAGGAACACGTCATGCTTTTAAACCCATTATTGCTTCTGGTAAAAACGCTTGTGCCTTACATTACAATTCCAATGATGCTATTTGCAAAGAAGGTGAAATGATATTGGTTGATTTTGGAGTTTGTTACGCCAATTACAATTCAGATACCACCAGATGTGTTCCTGTTAATGGAACTTTTTCTCCGAGACAAAAACAGGTATATGAATCGGTGCTGCATTGCTTAAAAGAAGGAGCAAAGTTATTAAAGCCGGGTGTGTTGTCTACAGATTACGAAGCTCAAATGGCGTCTTTAATAGAAGCCGAACTTATAAAATTGGGATTGATAACTCCTGAAATGATTGCTAACCAAAATCCTGATATACCTGCATATAAAAAATATTTCATGCATAGAACCGCTCATCATTTAGGACTTGATGTACACGATGTAGGCTATTATTCCCGCCCGTTTGAAGAAGGAATGGTGCTGACCTGCGAACCTGGAATCTACATTCCGGAAGAGGGAATTGCTTGCCGATTGGAAAATGATTATCTCCTTACAAAAGAGGGAAATATAAACTTAACAGAAGCGTTGCCCATCGAAATAGAGGAGATAGAAAGACTGATGCAAAAGAATACTGCGGTATTGTCTTAAAATACTATAAAATCAAGTTATGAAAAATCTTAAAAGAATTGTATTTGCTCTGTTTGTTTTCATTAGTTCTGTTAGAATTTCTGCCCAAAATGATACAGCTACAGCAACTGTTTTACAAAAGAAACTGAATGAGTTGTTTCCCAAAGCGGCGATATCACCAATGAAAAACTTAGAAGGTTATTCAGAGTCTTTTCAACTCATTTTAGAAGAGCCTTTAGATCACAAACACCCGGAAAAAGGAAGTTTTCAGCATTTTATTTATTTGTCTCACTTAGATTTCAACAGCCCAATGGTTATTGAAACCGAAGGTTATAACGCCCGATATGTAAAGAATGAAGTAAGCGAATTGCTCAAAGCGAACCAGGTAATTGTGGAATATCGCTTTTATGGAAAATCACGACCAAACCCTATACCATGGGAATATCTAACAAACGATCAGGCGGTGGAAGATTACCATGCTATAACAACAAAACTGAAGGAATTGTATAAAGGAAAATGGATTTCCACCGGAATTAGCAAAGGAGGAGAAACTACATTGATTTATAAATCTAAATATCCTAACGATGTCGATGTTGCCATGCCTTATGTTGCCCCGCTTATTAATACAAGGGAAGATGTTAGAACAGAAACACATGTGACCACAGTTGGAACACCAGAATGCAGAGCAAAAGTGACTCAGTTTCAAAGAATTTTACTGCAAAACAGAGAAGCATTACTGAAAGAAATTGCAGCTTATGCCGAAAATAAAAAGGTAAAATTTACTGAAGTTTCAATGGAGGAAGCTTTAGAATATGCTGCTTTGGAATTCCCGTTTTCCTTTTGGCAATGGGGAGGGAAATGCGAAGATATTCCAGGTGAAGGAAGTTCGTCTAAAGTACTATTCGATTATATGAATAAAACAGTTGGCATCGATTTTTATAATGATGAAAAGTACTATGACTTATTGCCTTCTTTTTACCAGCACATGAGTGAACTAGGTTATTATGGCTTCGATTTTACTCCGGTAAAAGATTTACTGAAAGTGGTAAAAAGCACTTCCAATTCCCGTTTTGCTCCTAAGAATATTGACATTCAGTATAATCCGGATTATATTAAAAAAGTTCGAAACTATGTGGAAAGTAAAGGCGATAAAATTGTATATATCTATGGTGGTTATGACACTTGGAGTGCCTGTGCCGTAAACCCAAAGCCTAATGTAGATGCTTTGAAAATGGTTTTAGAAGGAGGAAGCCACGCCACAAGAGTTAAACATTTTTCCTCGGAAGATCAGGCGAAAATAATGCAAACGTTAAATAAATGGTTAGATTAAATAATTGGTTAAATTGGTTAAGTTGAAAAAAGAGGCTATCAGCCTCTTTTTTTATAATGTTCTTTTCTGTTTTTTAAAATTACATCACACTCTTTTGTTTTTCCACATAACTGTCTGATTGTAATTTGAGAATTTCTATAGCCGATTTTTTCTTGTAATCGTACAATTCTCTATCGGTTCGAATATCCTGATATACTTTATCGTAAATTAATGCATCGGTTTCTTTCTGCATATTTCGTTGGAAATTATTTTGTTCAATATGTGTTTTTAAAGCCATTTCGTTGTCTTCGAGTTTGAAATCATATTCTCCCTTAGGCGACAATAATTTGGCAATAATAGGCGAGGTTTCAATGGCTAAAAACAAGAGCATAATGAAAAAAGAGGGAAGCCATGGTAATTTGCCTAATGCGTTAATTCGCGCCATTAAACCATCGAAACCATCTATAATAGGCTTTGTTTCGGTTACTTTTTTATCTAAATCGGCTTGTAAGGTTTTGGCTCTGGCTTCTTTGTCGGCAATGGTTTTAACCGAATTTGCTTTTAATGAATCCAGTTGGCGCAAAGCCAAATCATGAGCATCTCTTTTTTCTTTATAAATAGGTCCTTTGCCCATTTTTTTAGTCCCAGCGCTACCTTCAGCTTCGGTAATGTAGGAATTGTATAAATTAGCTACTTCTTTTTCTTTTTGCTTGATGTTCGATTTAAGGCTGTCAATTTCCGACTGATTTTTAGTCACATCGCCTTTAAAATAATTAGACACCTGATTCTTATTGGCAATAGCCATCTCGTTTTTCTCTTTCAATAAAACGGTATTGATTTCTTTTTCGAAAATTTTTATTTCCAAAGGCTTCGATATTACAATAGCAATAATCATAGCCAGAATAATTCGAGGTGTAGCTTGCAGGAATTCACTCCAAAAATGATCTCTTTTTCTGATTGTCGAAACAATAAATCGGTCCAAATTGAAGATTAATAATCCCCAAACGACTCCAAAAAACATAGAAGTGTACATGTTGTCAAATACAGTGTAAAGGGCGTAACTACTGGCTATAAAAGCCATAATTGCCGTAAAAAATACGGTGGCGCCAATGCCTGCGTACTTGTTTTGTTCTCCGTTAGAACATGTGTCGATGAGGTCTCTGTCTGTGCCGGAACACAGAATAAAAAAACGTTTTAACATGATTGATTTTGATTTTTCTCCGCTGCGCTACGAACAATTCAGCTGCGCTTTGGGTTGATTGATGATGCTACAAATTTAACGCCAAAATTTCAATTTTATGCTAAGTCACTGATTTATTTTAACTTATAAGAATTGTTGGCTTTATTGATTCGGGAAATTTAATAAATAATATTTACTTGATTGTCAGGTAATTATGTTAAAATTGTGTAAATTTGTTAACGTTTTCTCAAAGTTCTTTAATACCACATTGCCACAAGTTTCAAATTTGGTTTTTTACTACTAATATAAATTTTGAAATTATGAAAACAACGCGGTACAATTTTTTTATGACGGTATTGGTTCTTTTTGGTATAAGCAGTTTGCTTTCCGCACAAGAAACAAAGCAGAGCTATTTAACAGTGACAACAATGCACAGGAATACTTCAAATCCTGATTTAAAAAGAGAAGATTGGCAAAAAATTGAAAAAGAATATTTTGAGAAGGTTACGATGAAAAATCCATTCATTCAAAGATCAAATGTGCTAAATCATTTTTTTACAGCAGATAATTCAGAGATACTGCTTGTACAAGCTTATGAAAGTTGGGATGCAATAGATAAAGCAGGAGCAAAAAGTGATGAGTTAGCTAAAGCAGCTTGGCCAGATGAGAAAGACCGTAAAGCTTTTTTTGAAAAAAGAAATTCGTTTTATACAGGTCATCATTCGGACGAAATTTATGCGGTTTTGCCAGACCGGAAATCGCTAGCTAAAATTCCGGATAAGGAAATGGTGTATTATGTTAGAAAAAGTACTGCGGTTAACCCAAAAGATGGTTCTGAAAAGGAATTTAATGATTTAAACAAAGAATTTTTAGACAATGTAACGTATAAAAATGATGTTCTGAAAGCCTATTATACTTATATGCATGCTTGGGGTTCTACGTCTAATGAATTTGTTGAAGTTTATGTGTTTGACCAATTAGCTGATTTAGAAAAAGCTTGGGATAAAGATGAAGAATTAGCCAAAGCGCATTGGAAAGATGAAGCAAAAAGAAAAGATTTTGGTAAAAAATATGGCAAATATTTCTCTCCAACTCATGGAGATTATATTTATAGAAATGAAGTAGGATTGCAAAAATAATTGATTTGTTTCCAGTAAATTAGAACAAAAGCCAGGCTATTGCTCTGGCTTTTTTTAAATCATTCTATTATTTGTTCCGAGATTATTTCGCCATTTTCGAATGTGGAAATTCTTGAAAGTTTGCCGTTTTCGTCATAAAAATACCATTTGTCAAAATAAAACCAATGAATTTCTTTTTCAGTTAAGACAAACTTTGCTTTTCCTTGTGATTGCTTTTTCCCGTTTTCATGATAAAAAGTAGTATGGCAAATATCACCTCGGTACTTTTCCTTCTTTTCTAACGTACCATTTTTATAATATTTCCATCTTTTTACAGGTTCTCCTTTATGATATCGACCTATAGATTTGAAATTATTCAAACTGTCTAAAGACATTTCTTCAATCCAAATGCCTTCTCTTAATTTATCTTTCAATTGATTGGTTGCACAACTTGAAAGTAGAATTAGATATAGGATAACAATATGTTTCATGTTATTTTTTGCAAGTATAAATGAAAGCAGGAGGTAGATTTAAAAAGGTAAAATTGATTTTTACATCAGAAAAATAAGATTCTAGTTTTTTCTTCGCATTCAACGAGTATTGAAACTGAATGTATTTTCCGTTTTCTGATAAAGCATTGTCTGAATTGGTCAAGATTGTATTTACTACTTCATCAGGAATCATCGCAAAAGGAAGTGATGAAATAATATAATCTGCTGACTCTTGATTGTATTGTTTCAAATACTCTTGAATCTTCTCTGCGCTATCATTAATAACAATCAAACGCTTGTCGTTAATTTTTTTAAGGTCTTCACTAAATTGGTTATTAACTTCAAAAGTCAATAATAAAGCGTCAGGCTTCATTTTTTCGAGCAGTTTATGTGTGAAAACACCAGTGCCAGGGCCAAATTCAACAATGCAATTAGCATGTTTAAAATTGATAGGTTCCAGCATTTTTTCTGCTAAAAAAGAGGAACTAGGTGATAATGCGCCTATAGTTCCTCCTGTTTTGAATACTTCCGAAAGGAATTTCTTTTTACTCACTTTGGGAATGTTATGATTTACTCAGCTCAGTAAAATATTTATAAAATAATGGAATAGTTTCAATTCCTTTCAGGTAATTAAAAATTCCGAAATGCTCATTTGGCGAGTGAATAGCATCACTGTCTAAACCAAATCCCATTAAGATTGTTTTCGATTTTAATTCTTTTTCAAACAATGCCACAATTGGAATACTTCCTCCTGAACGAACTGGAATAGCTGGGACTCCAAAAGTTTCTGTGTAAGCTTTATTGGCAGCTTGATAACCAATACTATCAATTGGTGTTACATAACCTTGACCTCCGTGATGTGGTTTTACAACTACTTTTACTGATTTTGGTGCAATGCTTTCGAAATGTTTGGTGAATAATTCGGTGATTTCTTCCCAATCTTGATTTGGGACCAAACGCATCGATATTTTAGCAAATGCCTTACTGGCAATAACTGTTTTTGCACCTTCACCAGTATAACCACCCCAAATTCCGTTTACGTCAAGCGTAGGGCGAATGGAGTTTCTTTCATTGGTTACATAACCAGCTTCACCATAAACATCAGCAATGTCTAAAGCTTGTTTGTATTTGTCTAAAGAAAATGGTGCTTTTGCCATTTCGGCTCTTTCGGCTGTAGAAAGTTCTTCTACTTTGTCGTAAAAGCCTGGAATCGTAATGTGATTGTTTTCATCATGAAGCGATGCAATCATTTTGGTTAAAACATTAATTGGATTTGCGACAGCTCCTCCGTATAATCCAGAATGTAAATCACGATTTGGACCCGTAACTTCTACTTCTACATAACTCAAGCCACGTAATCCGGTAGTAATTGATGGTTGTTGATTAGAAATCATTCCTGTATCGGAAATTAAAATCACATCATTAGCTAATTTGTCTTGGTTTCTTTCAACAAACCAACCCAAGCTTTTTGAACCCACTTCTTCTTCACCTTCAATCATGAATTTTACGTTGCAAGGCAAGCAATTGTTGGCAATCATATATTCGAACGCTTTCACGTGCATGTACATCTGACCTTTATCGTCACAAGCACCGCGAGCAAAAATAGCACCTTCTGGATGAATTTCAGTAGTTTTGATTACTGGTTCAAAAGGAGGAGACGTCCACAATTCCATTGGGTCTGCAGGTTGTACATCGTAATGACCGTACACTAAAACCGTTGGTAAATTTTCATCGATAATTTTTTCTCCGTAAACAATAGGATAACCTGGGGTTTCGCAAAGTTCAACAAAATCGCAGCCTGCTTTTTCAAGACTTACTTTAACTGCATTTGCAGTATCAATAACGTCTTGTGCATAAGCGCTATCGGCACTAACAGAAGGAATCTTTAATAATTCGATTAATTCATTAAGAAAACGTTCTTTGTTTTGCTGAACGTAAGATTTTATATTTTCCATTTCAAATTTTAGATAAAATCCAAATGTACAAAAATGATTTCAAATGTTTAAATGAAAAAGCCAGACTGAATAGCCTGGCTTTAGGTTTGTTAATCTATAAGACTAGAAAATAATTTTTTTCGTCACAGTTTGTCCGTTTTCTAAAGCCATTTTAACAAACAAAACTTGATTGTTTGTAGGGATTCTTGAAATGGTGAAATGGTTTTTGTTTAAGTCTCTGTCATTATACAATACTTTTCCTGAAACATCGTAGACTGCTATTGAATTAATTGCTTCTATTTCGGATTTAATCACGATTTGGTTGTTTAAGTTGTATACAATTAACGAGTTTGTATCAACAAAATGCTCATTACCTAGGGTTTGATTGTTATACACTATTTCAAAACGATCATTAAAAACACCCAATTCTGAATTAAAAGTATACGGAGTTTGTTTCAAATTATGAACAGTTCCTGTTGTATTGTCTTTAATGAAAATGATTTGGTTGTTAAATAATCCACTCACATTTTCAATGGAAATAGAATAGCTTCCAGCTGTATTTGCTTTGAAACCTAAAGAAACTACATCAGTATCCTCAAAAGGGAAGGTTTTACCTTGTATTGCAAATGGTGTATTCACATTTTTTATTTTGGAATAAATCATCGAGTTGGTTTCATCCATTACATTTCCATCAAACATAATGTCATAATCATCAGTTGCTTCTTTTGAATAACCAATAAGTATTTGATTGTAATTGTTTGTTGCATCTGTTAAGTTTAGACGAAACAAGTCTTTCTCAGTTTCTGCTGTTTGATTTTCTGCTGTTCTGAAAAATTGACCATTACTGTTTTTAGTTCGCATGTAATTATAAAACAAAGCACTTTCAGGGGTCGGTAGTAAAGCTATTGCAGTGTGCTTTAAATAGAAACCTTGTCCGCTTTGTATTATACCATCAGGTATTTGCCCTCCAGCCACAGACGCAACACCTCCCATTAAGGTATAAGAAGCGAAATTGTTTTTATAAACAGCTTCAGAACCCGCAAAAGATTGGGTATGTGTCCAGAAATACAATGTCCCCATTGAAGCATTTGTTCTAATAAAATCATTTGCGCTTATTGGTGAAGGGTATGGGTTTCCTACTACATTATACCCATAAGTAGTTCCGCCTGCTCCTCCAACTCCTACAGTTAATGAATATGGGCCATTATTTGGAACACCAGTAAAAACCCCATTATACGGAGTGACTGTACTTAAGTTGCCCGGTGCCATAATAATGTAGCCTTTAGCAGGAGCAAAGTTTGTTGTGGCTGGATTCACCGATTGATATGCAGTAGCTGTAGTGCTACCAGTATATAAAAATTGATAAAAACGAGAAGTATTTGTTGAAGGTGAAAAAGCTAGTAAATTTTGAGGTTGTACTGGCGATGACCATGCAGTAAAGTCACCTTGCTTTAACGGTGCGCTATCTCTTTTTACAATAATGTCACCAATATTATTTACATTATTAATTTGAACTAGGTTTGCATTATTTTCGAAAGTAATTTTTGCTCCCGAAGCTACAGTAACGATATCGCCAACTGTAAAGTCATGACCAGAAAGAAATTGTACTTGAGCTGTTCCGTTAACAGTTGCCGAACAAGCTTCTAAATCTCCTGTTGAAATATAATCAGCATTAAAAATTGCAGAAGAAGACTTTGTAGGTATTCCATTATTCCAAGTTGAACCATTCCAAGAGGTTGCTGAAGCACAAAGTTCAGGTTCTGGAATTGGGCTTTCCCATGCACCTCTGCCATAAGTTCCAGCTATAATTTTAGAATCTTCTACGTTGATTTCTAAATCCTTTACAGAAACATTTGGTAGATTCGTGTCAAAAGGTTGCCAAGTGGCCATAGAGTCGTCTTTGTAATATACTCCAAGGCTTGTTCCTACATACAATGGATTGTCAACATGTCTTGCTTGATGTTTAATGACATTTTTAGCTATTGATGGTAACCCTGCAGTAATGTCTGTAAAAGTTACTCCACCATCAATCGATTTTAATGCTTTTCCTGATGCATTTCCTGAAGTCGTTACATAAACGATTGCACTATCTGAGGAGTGAACACAAATTGATGTAATATTTGTTGCAAGTAGAGCTACTGTATTGAAAGTAATTCCCTTGTCAATACTCTTATAGAGTTGTCTGGCATTTGCAACATACATTATATTATCATTGTTAGGATCAATGGCAATAAGTTCAATATTGTCTGTGTTAGGATCAGAAGCGCCTAAACTTGTTGTGCTTTGTGCAACCCATGCTGTGCCAGTACCATTTAATTTGTATAGTTTTGTGTATCCTCCAAAAACTTCTCCTATGGAATTAACAGCCAAAGGAGTTACCCAGTTTCCTGATTCTACGCCTGGAGCCACCACATTTGATGTTCTTGAGTTTCCAGCGTTTGTGGTAAGGTATAACTGACCTCCGTTTTGTATAAATCCATAATATTTGTTACTGTTGTTGGGGTCAATAGCAACGTCCATACCATCAGCTCCGTAATAGTTTTTCCATTGACCATTGCTGTAGGCATGACCTCCGTTATCTTGCAATCCGCCCATTATTTTTGTAGTAGTTTGTCTAGCGACTGCAATTTTATAAAATTGACCAATTTGCAAACCGGCCGTTAAACTGGTGAAATTAGTTCCGCCGTTTGTAGAGACGTAAACCCCACCATCACTACCGCAAAACAGTTTATTTCCATAAAAACGTAAAAAATGGATGTCAGCATGAGTGTAAGAAGCTGCGGCTGGTGAACTCCAATTGTTCATTTTTGTAAAGGAATCTCCTCCATTAGTCGATTTCCAAACATTCAGACAACCTGTGTATATTTCATCGGCGTTGGTTTGTGAAACTCCTAATGCCATATCATACCAAGCTTGTGTTGATTCAAAAATATCTGTATTCTGAAGTGTTTTTGTAAAATTTTCTCCGCTATCTGTTGATTTATATACGCCTTGAAATTCATCGTCCGTAGTTGCACTTAAAATATATACGTAATTTGGATTTGCCGCTGTTACTTCGATGGCATATCTTCCTGAAGTTGCAGGTAATCCATTGGCAATAGCAGTAAAAGTTACTCCACCATCGGTAGATTTGTAAAACGTATCATCTGTAACTGCATAAATGATACTCGAATCTCCAGGCTTTATTTCTATCTCTTTTATGTTTCCTGCGCGAACATTTGTCCAAGAAGTACCCGCATTAATGCTTCTGTATACACCCGTACTTGTAGCGACCCATACTATGTTTGAGTTTGCAGGATCAATAAATATGTCTGATGACCTTCCACCGGTTGGTATTGCTCCGGTTGTATTCCATGTAATTCCTCCGTCAAGCGATTTCATTACGCCTACAAAATAGGTGTCGCCGGCATCCTTATCGCCCGTTGCGATGTAAATAATGTTTGAGTTTGTAGGATCTACTGCAATACCCGAGACACCAATTTGTGGTAATTGATCAGATAGGGGAGTCCAGTTTAATCCTGCGTTGATAGATTTCCATATTCCACCAGCCGGAGATCCAATATATAATGTGTTGGCATTTGAAGGATCCACACAAACAACATTAACGCGTCCTTGACCAGATGACCAAGAACCAGTGTTTGAATGTGTGAAAGGGCCAATTGGCGTCCAATTACTAGGTGGTAATGCCATGATACTAGCGTCATTACGACTTGATTTAGCTTGCTTCTTTTGATTCCAAGCTTCCCACATTTCCTGTGGAGTAATTAGTTTTCCGTCACTATCGGTTTGGTTTCTCCAATGGTTTTCCCATCGCATAAAAGGTTTGTAACCACTTCCTTTGGCTGTATGATCGTGCGTTTTCCAATATTCATTAAAGGAGGCTGTCAGTTCGTCGATGGTAGCTTGTCCTTTTTTTGCTTTGATTTCACTTTTTTGCATCCAAGGGGCTGAATCATTAAATTGTGAAAATGCCGAAAAACATGATATTAAAAATAAAAACAAGTAGGTTTTTTTCATTTTTTTGATAATTTTTCGTCAAAGATAAAATTTTTTTTCACAGATGGTTTTTTTAAATAAATCATTAATTAACTTTAAAATAGTAAAACTTTGATATGTATATAATTCCTTATTTGGTTGTAAAATGGATTTTAATTTTAAAGTGAAAATAATTTTTTATTTTTTTGTTTGATTTTTGGAAGATATCCTTATATTTGCACTCACAATTTTAGCGGATATGGCGAAATTGGTAGACGTGCCAGACTTAGGATCTGGTGCCGCAAGGCGTGTGGGTTCGAGTCCCCCCGTCCGCACAATAGAACTGAGAGAGATCATCTGAAAAGTTGATCTCTTTCTTAATTTATGGACGTGGTGACTCGTGTTGCTGCGCAAGCACAAAAGTTTGGTGAATATCTACCAGACATTCCCTTTTCAAACTTTTGCCCCCCGTCCGCACGGAATGCAAAAAGACCAACTTGAGAGCGTTGGTCTTATTATTTAAAATATTCCCCCACCCCAAACCGACTTACTAACAGCAACTCACTCAAGTCAAAAATATTTCCTAACTTCTCTACCAGGAAAACAGCAGTAATCCTCGGCGGAAACAGCGGGATGGGCAAAGCCACCGCAGCCG
>JASLID010000067.1 GCA_030153045.1 Flavobacterium sp. | reverse complement strand
AATAGGGTTTTCAATTACGCTGTTTTGATTTTTCTTCTTTCGCTATAAATTGCAACACCAATAAGCGCTAAAATTCCAATAAAACTGAATAGAGAAATCATACTTCCTGTTTTAACAACTTGAGGTTCAAATTTAAATTCAACCGTATGTTTTCCAGCAGGAATTGCTAAACCTCTTAGAGCATAATCAACCTTGTCATGCTCTTGTAATTTACCGTCTATATAAGCATTCCAACCATTTTTATAATACATCTCAGAGAAAACGGCATAACCATTATTTGAATTATTTGAAACGTATTTTAAATCGTTTGGTTCGTAAGATGTTAGTTTTATTGTTGCAGACGAATCTAATTTAAAAACTGGTAAAGACCCTGATTTTGTAAGATCTGATTGTCTTCTAATAGCTACATTCTTGGTATCCAATTTGTTCAAAGCTTTCATTTCCGCATCGGCATTAGGAACAGTTTTAAGCTCTTTTACAAACCAAGCATTTCCATTTGCACTTGTGTTTTTAATGGTAATCTGCTCTCCTTTTTCATTAGTTTGAATGAAATATTTAACATTCAACATATCTAAAACTTCCAGATTATTTTTGGTAATCTGGTAATCGAATAACTCTTGCATTCTTCTAGGCTTTACAGCACTGTAACCTCCAATAGATTTATGAAAATAAGAAGCTCTTGGTTCACTCATCGCATTTTGAGAAACTTCAAACACACGATAGTATGATTTATCTTCTAAAATGGCTTTGTCATAAGAGGTTTCTTCAAAAGGCTGGTCTACTTCATGCGAAGCAACAAAACTGTCACCGTTCACATAATTTTTATCGATGAAAAACAAATCGGCAACCATTAACAATCCAACTAAAATAACGGCGGCACGATGTGATATTGTATTTTTAATTGAAAACCACAAAGCGGCAAAAGCCAAGATTATAAACAACCCTGAACGCATTAAATCGCCCGTAAACATAGATTTTCTATCTTGCTTAAGAGCATCTAAAAATTCTGGACCATAAGATTCAATCATATAATTATCGCTTCCACTGGCAAAACTAAAACTTCCTTTAAACAATAATAAAACTGCCAAAATTCCAACACTCACTGCGCCTGATTTCCATAGATTAGGCCATTTTTGATCATTTTCTAATTTAAAAAACGATTGTAGTCCCATGATGGCTAATATTGGCATACAAATTTCTAAAACCACCTGAATAGAAGAAACGGCTCTAAACTTATCATACATCGGGACAAAATTGATAAAGAAAGTAGTCAATCCTGAGAAGTTTTTACCCCATGAAAGCATCAACGTAAGTACTGCTCCAGCAAGGAAAACATATTTAATTTTTCGTTTATCACAAAATAAAGCTAAGACAGCCAAAAAGAAAACGACAGCTCCAATATAAGCTGGTCCAGAAACTCCAGGTTGATCTCCCCAATAGGTTGGTAATCCCTTTACAATTTCTTTGGCTTGGTCTTCAGGAACATTTTGCGCTATTACATATTGGTACATAGCTGAATTCGTCCCTAAATTTTCCATAGATGCACCACCATAAATTCTGGGAGCAATCAAATTCAAACTTTCTGCAATACCATAACTGTATTGAGTGATATACTCATAAGACATCGAAGAAGTTTCAGTATTTTGTGAACCATCTGCATTGTAGGTCAATTCAGTTTTGCCACGAGTACTTTCTTTGGCATATTCGGCTGTTGCTAGTATGCTAGTCGCATTGGTTCCTACTGCCAGTAATCCTGCAACTGCAAAAGTCGCAAAACTGTATAATAATGGTTTGTATTCTTTACTTTTAACGGCTTTGTACACAAAATAAGCCGTCATAATTAATAAAAGAATTAGCAAATAATACGTCATTTGAAAATGATTCGCATTAATTTCCAATGCAGCAGCAATCAACGTTAGCAAGCCACCGACTATGTATTTTCTTCGATACACTAATAACGCGCCTGCAATAACTAATGGCATATAACCAATGGCATGTGCTTTGGCATTATGGCCTGCTTCAAAAATAATAATCAGATAGGTGGAAAACCCAAAGGCAATAGCGCCAAAAAAGGCTTTCAACGGATCAACTTTCATTACTAAAAGCAATACGTAAAACCCAATGAAATATAAAAACATATAATCGGCAGGGCGAGGTAAAAATCGGATAACACTATCTAATTTTTTAATATAATTATGCGGATAATAAGCCCCTAATTGATAAGTAGGCATTCCTCCAAACGCGCTATTGGTCCAATAAGGTTCAGTATTGGTTTCTTTACGGAAATCATTCTGTTCCTTAGCCATAGCGGTATATTGAACAATATCTGATTGAATGATTTTCTTTCCTTGTAAAACAGGATAAAAATAAATTAAAGATACGAGCACAAAGCCCAAGACAGCTAGTGCGTGAGGATAAAAACGTTGTAATTTGCTCATAAAAGTATGAATTGAATCAAAATAAGGCGTGAAGATAGCTAAATTTTAGATTTTAGATATCAGATTTTAGATTTTTGAATACTGAATGCTGCAAACTAGTCGTTCACCTCTTCATAGTCAATATAATCACCTACTTGTTTTGTAGGCTTTTTTATATCGATAGGCTCTTTTTCTTTAAAGAAGGGTTCTTGAGGGCTATTTTGATTAAAATTTCCTTGTTGATAGTGTTTATGGATGTTCTCCTGCGCTTTATTCATCATTTTTTTCATCAGAATAGGCATAAAAATGCGGGCTAATATTTTAACCAAATAATAAAACCCTATGATATAAATAATGGTTTTTAGTAAACCGCTAAATGACGCTTCTTGCATTGTGAATTTTTCTTCAAAAATAATCATATTTCAAAAACACATTCTTAAAATAATAATAAAATATACTACATTTGGTTTACTTAAATCAATTTTCATGAAATTACTCAAATCAATTCTATTTGTAGCTATTTTATATGCTTCACCCTCAACATATTCCCAATTTACAGATCAGGTTAATTCAAACAGACCAGGAAAATCGGCTGGAGCATTTTCTGTAGGGAAAAAAGTATTTCAAATAGAATCAGGATTATATTATATCAACGAGAATCATTCTATAGCCGATTATAAGGCAAAAGGATTTGGTTTAGATTTTACCGCTCGATATGGTGTTTGGAAAGAACAATTTGAAGTTACACTCGACGCCCAATTTCAAATGGATAAATACACTTCTACTTTTGTTAACACCAACAGAAGTGGTTTGCGAAATGCAACACTAGGAGCTAAATATTTATTTTATGATCCATTTAAAAAAGGAGAAGACAAACCAAATATTTACAGCTGGAGAGCCAATCACAGATTTAAGTGGAAACAATTAATCCCAGCTCTTTCAGGTTATGTAGGTGCCAATTATACTATGGAAAATGATTATAGTATTCCTGACGAAGCAGTTTTAAGCCCAAAAGTGATGATTATTACGCAAAATCGTTTAGGTACAAAATGGGTTTTGGTAACTAATATTATTGCTGATAAAATTGGCTCTGAAGCTTCAAATTTCGGATATATTTTAACCTTAACTCGAGGAATTAACGAAAAATGGTCTGCTTTTTTTGAAAACAGAGGTATAAAAGGCGATTATTATTCTGACGGACTTCTAACATTAGGCGCTACACATTTATTAAAAGATAATTTGCAAATTGATGCTTCTATTGGAAAAAACATCAAAGACACGCCTTCATTACTTTATGGAGGAATTGGGTTTTCTTGGCGTTTTGACAAAAAGCACAAAGACATTGAAATAAAAGACGGTAAAGAAGTTAAAGATGAAAAAGGCAAAGAAGATTCTAAAGGAGAAAAAACTCAGGAAGAATTAGACAAAGCAAAAGCCAAAGCTGACAAAAAGAAAAAGAAATCGGATATTGAAGAAGAACCTGCTCCAGAAGAACCTAAGAAAAAACGATTAGACCAATTTGAAGAGTAAACAAAAATGAGCATGATTGTTATAAAAGAGGCGATTACCAAAAAAGAGATTACAGCATTTGTTAAATTTCCATTTTCATTATATAAAGACAATAAATATTGGATTCCACCCATAATTACGGAAGAAATAGCTTCTTTCGATAAAGATCAAAATCCAGCTTTTAAAACTGCTGAAGCCCAATTCTATATGGCTTTTAAAGACTATAAAGCGGTGGGGCGAATAGCCGTAATCATAAATTGGGATGAAGTTAATAAACAAGGAAAAAAGAAAGTTCGTTTTGGCTGGTTTGATGCCATTGACGATATTGAAGTAACCAAAGCTTTGTTAGAAAAAGCCTTCGAATTATGTAAAAAGCATCATTTAGACAATGTTGAAGGTCCTATGGGTTTTTCAAATCTAGATAAAGTAGGCGTACTTACCTATGGTTATGACCAGTTAGGAAACATGGTAACATGGTACAATCATGAATATTACAAAACCCATTTTGAACAATTAGGCTTTGTTCCTGAGAAAAAATACATCGAAAGTATTTTTAATTTTAGCGATATAGACAACCCACCTATTCAAAAGGCAAGTAAATTAATACAACAACGTTATGGCGTGAAAGCCTTAAATTTTACTAAAACTGCCGACATCATGCCCTATGTAGATCAAATGTTTGATTTATTTAATGACGCCTATGCTAAACTAGAATCGTTTGTAGCTATTAATGACATTCAGAAGGAATATTTCAAAAAGAAATACATTTCTTTTATCAATCCTGAGTTTATCAAATTTGTGATGGACAAAGACGATAAAATGGTAGCCTTTGCTATTGTGATGCCCAATTTTGCTCAAGCATTACAAAAATCGAAAGGAAGATTGTTCCCATTTGGTTTTTATCATTTATTACAAGCTCGAAAAAATAGTAAAGAGTCGGTTTTTTATCTTATTGGAGTCGCTCCAGAATATCAAAGCAAAGGAGTAACTGCAATTATATTTGACGAGTATCATAAAACTTTCACTCTAAAAGGAATTCAGAAATGTATCCGTACCCCTGAATTAGAAGAAAATCATGCCATCCATAATCTTTGGAAAAACTTCAATCCAATTATTAATAAAAAGAGATGTACCTATATTAAGAATATCTAAAAAACAAAAAAACCATTCGCATAACGAATGGTTTTTGTTTAAATATAATTCTATAGTTTAATTACGAAACATCAACCGTAGTTGCTTCAGCAATTTTCTTATAAGTACCGTTAAGTAATTTCTCACGAATCGCTTCAAAAGCAGATAACGTTTCATTAATATCTTCAATAGTATGAGACGCGGTAGGAATCATTCTTAACAAGATAATTCCTTTTGGAATTACAGGATACACCACAATAGAAAGGAAAATGTTATAGTTTTCACGCAAATCATTTACCATTACCATTGCTTCGGGAATAGAACCTTCAAGATATACTGGTGTGATACAAGTATTCGTATCGCCAATGTTGAACCCTTTTTCTTTCAATCCATTTTGTAATGCATTTACGTTAACCCATAATTTGTCTTTAATTTCAGACGAGTTACGTAACAATTCCAAACGTTTCAATGAACCAATAGTCTGAATCATTGGCAACGCTTTTGCAAACATTTGTGAACGCAAGTTGTATTTTAAATAATCAATAATATCTTGATCAGCCGCTACAAAAGCCCCAATGTTAGCCATCGATTTTGCAAAAGTCGAAAAGTACACGTCAATTCCGTCCTGACAACCTTGCTCCTCACCTGCTCCAGCACCAGTTTTACCAAGTGTACCAAAACCGTGCGCATCGTCAACTAACAAACGGAAATTGTATTTTTTCTTCATTTCAACAATTTCTTTCAACTTTCCTTGTTGACCACGCATTCCGAAAACACCTTCAGTAATGAATAAAATTCCTCCTCCAGTTTCTTCAGCTAATTTAGTAGCACGTTGCAGGTTTTTCTCCATGCTTTCAATGTCGTTATGACGGTACGTAAAACGTTTTCCCATATGCAAACGAACACCATCAATAATACAAGCGTGCGCATCGACATCGTAAACAATAACATCGTTTTTAGTCACTAAAGCATCAATAATAGATACCATTCCTTGGTAACCAAAATTCAATAAATATGCAGCAGGCTTCATTACAAAAGCTGCCAATTCGTTTTCTAATTGTTCATGGTATTTGGTATGACCAGACATCATACGAGCACCCATTGGGTAAGCCGCACCATATTGAATAGCTGCATCTGTATCAGCTTGACGTACTTCTGGGTGGTTAGCCAATCCTAAATAATCGTTGATAGACCAGTTTAATATTTCTTTTCCGTGAAACTGCATTCTTGGACCCAATTCTCCTTCTAATTTAGGAAAAACATAGTATCCTTCTGCCTGTGAAGCCCATTTTCCTAAAGGACCTTTATTGTTCTGAATTCTTTCGAATAAATCTTTTACCATAATAAATTACGAGTTTTAAAACGTCGCAAAAGTAGAAATAAAATTATGTATTTTATAATTTATTTTTGGGAGTTTCGCAAAACAGATGTTCAGCGTAGCAAAGCAAGCTTTCCTATGTTTTGCGCCGCGCTTTCCGCTCTATCTTTTTTAAATTGTCCTTCGACAAGCTCAGGAAGACAATTTAAAAAAGGATGCCGCTGCAATCGCTAACTCGAAAACTCAGAACCTTAAAAACTCTGCAACTCCCAAACCATTTCTTCGTACCTTTGGTAAAATACTACTCCAAAGAAATGGCTGAAAATAAAAAAGAATTAAAATTAGCAGTTCTCATCGACGCAGACAACGTTCCATACAGCAATGTAAAAGGGATGATGGAAGAAATTGCCAAGTTCGGAACACCAACCACCAAACGAATTTATGCTGATTGGACCAAGCCTAATGCATCTGGTTGGAAAAGTGTTTTATTGGAACATGCTATCACACCTATCCAACAATATAGTTACACTGTTGGAAAAAATTCTTCCGATTCGGCAATGATTATAGATGCGATGGATTTGCTGTATTCCGACAAAGTAGATGGATTCTGTATAGTTTCCAGTGATAGCGATTTTACTCGGCTAGCCATTCGATTAAGAGAATCTGGGATGAAAGTTATTGGAATTGGAGAAAAGAAAACACCCAACTCATTTATTGTAGCCTGTGACCGGTTTATTTATATTGAAGTTTTAGATGGTGCTGTCAAGAAAAAAACCTCAAAACCAGAAACAACAAAAACGACTACAAGCGTCAAAAAACAAATAGAAAAAGAAAAAGAAGTCACAAATAAAATAGATTTACAAACCATCGAACTTATCGAAGCAACAATTGAAGCCATAGGCGATGATGACGGCTGGGCTTTTCTGGGCGATGTAGGAAGTTTAATTGTAAAGAAAAAACCAGAATTTGACCCCCGGAATTATGGCTTTACAAAACTAACTCCAATGCTAAAATCCTTAACCGATATATTAGAAATCGATGAAAGAGAATCAGACAAAAAGGGAATCAAGCATGTGTATGTGAGATTACGATTTAGTTAAATAAAAAAGGAGGTCTTGAAAAAAGACCTCCGATTGTGTAATTCTGATTTATCAATAGCACATCACTTTTCAGCTTTGTAAACTTGTTAAACACCCTTCTTCTCAAAGTGGTATTTCCCCAAATAATTAATCAGAACTACATGTTAAAGTTACAATTTATTTAAAATCAAACATCTAAAAATCAACAATTTAACTCTATTTTAACTTATATCAAAAACCTATTTTTAAAAATTATTGTAAAACAATGTATTTTTGCTTAAATATCTTAAATAATACAACCCAATGCAACTCGTTTTCGCTTCTAACAACAAAAATAAAATCCTCGAAATACAAAATTTGCTTCCTGAAAGCATCAAAATATTAAGTCTTGAAGACATTGGTTGTTTTATAGACATTCCCGAAACTGCCGATACTATTGAAGGTAATGCCATCTTAAAAGCCAATTATGTAACCGAAAACTATGGCTATAACTGCTTCGCTGATGATAGTGGGCTCGAAATAGACGCCCTGAACGGTGCACCCGGAGTATATTCGGCGCGTTATGCAGGTTCTCATCGAAACGATAACGACAACATGGACAAAGTCCTTCAAAAGCTAGAAAACGAAACCAATCGCAAAGCCAATTTTAAAACGGTAATTTGCTTGAATATTGACAGAAAACAACATCTTTTTACTGGAATCATCTCTGGAGAAATTATAAAAGAGAAGATTGGTAATCACGGTTTTGGTTATGATCCTATTTTTAAAGCTGAAGGGTTTTCTCAGACTTTTGCACAACTTCCAATGGAAGAAAAATCAGCGATAAGTCATCGTGGAAAGGCCGTAAAACAGCTCGTTTCTTTTCTCAAAAAAGATTAACATTATTGAAAAATTCTCAGTAAAACACCTTAAAAATTCTTAATTCTTTAAACAAAATCAGGCTGCTTTTTTCTAAACAATTGATTATCAATTACTAATAAAATCACAAATAAAAAAATTCCTCTAGTTTATATCGTTTATATACACTACTTTTGCACCCAATTTAAAATATTATATGAACAAATTTGAACAATTAGGATTGAGTGAGTCGCTACAACGTGCGATTATCGATCTAGGATTTGAGAATCCGACCGAAGTACAGGAAAAAGCGATTCCAATGCTATTGGAAAAAGACACAGATTTAGTTGCGTTGGCTCAAACAGGGACAGGGAAAACGGCAGCTTTTGGTTTTCCGCTGATTCAAAAAATTGATGCTGACAATAGAAATACACAGGCGTTAATTTTATCACCTACTCGCGAACTATGTTTGCAAATTACAAACGAAATTAAAAACTACTCAAAATACGAAAAAGGTATTAATGTAGTGGCCGTTTACGGGGGTGCAAGTATTACTGAACAGGCAAGAGACATCAAAAGAGGTGCTCAGATTATTGTGGCTACTCCAGGTAGAATGCAGGACATGATTAACAGAGGATTGGTAAACATTACTCAAATTAACTATTGTGTACTTGACGAGGCAGACGAAATGTTGAACATGGGATTCTACGAAGACATCGTAAACATCTTATCGACTACTCCAGACGAAAAAAGCACATGGTTATTCTCGGCTACAATGCCACAGGAGGTGGCGCGAATTGCAAAACAATTCATGCACGACCCAATTGAAATTACTGTTGGTGCTAAGAACTCAGGTTCTGCAACCGTTTCTCACGAATTTTACTTAGTAAACGCTCGTGACCGTTATGAAGCTTTGAAACGTTTAGCTGATGCTAATCCAGACATCTTCTCAGTGGTTTTCTGTAGAACAAAACGTGATACTCAGGCCGTAGCTGAAAAATTAATCGAAGACGGATACAGTGCTGCTGCATTGCATGGAGATTTATCTCAAGCGCAACGTGATGGTGTAATGAAATCTTTCCGTGGTCGTCAAATTCAAATGCTTGTTGCGACTGACGTTGCGGCTCGTGGAATTGACGTTGACAATGTAACGCACGTAGTAAACTACCAGTTACCTGACGAAATAGAAACTTACAATCACCGTTCTGGCCGTACAGGTCGTGCAGGTAAATTAGGTACTTCTATCGTAATTGTAACTAAAAGTGAATTGCGTAAGATTTCTTCTATTGAAAGAATTATCAAACAGAAGTTTGAAGAGAAAACAATTCCATCTGGAATCGAAATCTGTGAAATCCAATTATTGCACTTAGCCAATAAAATTAAAGATACTGAAGTTGATCACGAAATTGATAACTACTTACCAGCTATTAACCAAGTTTTAGACGGTTTGTCTAAAGAAGAGCTAATTAAGAAAATGGTATCTGTAGAATTCAACCGTTTTATTGCTTACTACAAGAAAAACAGAGATATCTCTAATCAATCTTCAGGTTCAGACAGACGTGAGCGTGATGAAAGAGAACCAAGAGGTGACAACAATGGTAGCGCAGTGCGTTACTTCGTTAACATTGGTTCAAGAGACAATTTCGATTGGATGTCATTAAAAGACTATTTGAAAGAAACTTTAGACTTAGGTCGTGACGATGTATTTAAAGTAGATGTAAAAGAAGGTTTCTCTTTCTTCAACACAGAAGCTGAATTTACTGATAAAGTAATGGATGTTTTAAACAACGCTACATTAGAAGGTCGTAGAATTAATGTAGAAATTTCTAAAAATGACGGTGGCGGACGCAGAGATCACAACGGAAGAAGTTCTGGTGGTGGTTTCGGTGGAGGAAGAAGCTCAGGTGGTTTTAGAGGTGAAAGAAGTTCTGCTCCAAGAAGCGGTGGTTTCGGCCCAAGACGTGAGGGTGGTGGTTCATCTGCTCCAAGACGCGAAGGCGGTTTTTCTGAAAGAGCACCAAGAGAAGGTGGATTTTCTAGAGGTTCTGCTCCAAGAGGAGAATCTTCTGAAAGAGCACCAAGAAACGAAAGACGTTCAGGTACAGCTGCACCACGTCGTTCAGACTCATCTTCAAGCGCTCCAAGAGAAAGAAGACCTAGAAAAAGCTAACATTATTTGTTAATTTTCTTATAATAATACCTTAAACTGTAAAATATCTCGTAATGAATAATTACATTAGCCCAACAAATTTGAGCATGAGATATTTTACAGTTTTCTTTTTATCCCTATTTTTTTCTTCAGCATTTGCGCAGGAAACAACCGTAATTGGTACCGTAATTAACGACAATACTTTTCTTCCCATTTGGAACGCAAACGTTGTTAACATTAATAAAGTAAGAGGTGCTGTTACAGATGCTAAAGGTAATTTTGAAATCCCAGTCGATATAAACGACATATTACTAATCTCTTGTTTAGGGTTTCAATCTATTGAAGTCAAAGTCACTAATGACTGGATAAAAAACAAAAATTCACGCATTAAACTTTCCGAAAAAGCATATGCGCTTGAAGAAATCGTCATTCCTCCTTATGACTTAACCGGTTATCTTGAAGTCGATTCGAAGTTAATCCCAGAAAGAGAAAACTACTGGTATAGTATTGCTGGTTTAACCAAAAGATATGAAGGTGGCGAAAATTCACCCAATGCCTTTTCGCGTGTCATGGGGTCCTTATTTAACCCTGCCGATGCTTTGTACAACTTCTTTGGAAAAAAACCTAAAGAACTTAAAAAGTTGAAAGAGCTTAAAAAAGACGAAAAATTAATTAGCTTACTTCAAACCAAATACGACCGACAAACTATTTATTTGCTTCTAGGAATAGATCAAAAAGAATTGTCTGAAATATTGGCGCGTTGCAGCTATTCTGAATCTTTTTCGCAAACTGCAAACGATTTGCAAATTCTTGAAGCCATCAGTGGTTGTTATGAAGAATATAAGATTTTAAAGAAGAAATAAACCGTATACGAAATTTTTTTTTATTTTTTAAAACAAAATCAACTTTTAAGTTAAAATTATCTAATTCTTTGCTTTTATTATCCTATTTTATTGGAAATAATTAAATAATAGTAATATTTTGATAACTTTGGGCCAAAATCAACCCAACCAAAATCAAAATGAAATTAAAATTATTTATCGCACTATTTTTTACATTCCATATTGTAAGTGCACAATTCAATCAAGACGCTCCATGGATACCGGAGTCGAACGTATCAAAAAAGAAAACAGCTTCGTTTACTGAAATTCAAACTGCTTTTTATGAATATTGGAAAACACACGACAAAAAGAAAAAAGGAAGTGGATTTAAGCCTTTCAAACGATTTGAATACATCTGGGAAAAAGAAGTTGACGGAGAAGGAAATTTACCAACAGTTCAAGATAAATGGGCTGCTTGGGAAATAAAAAAGTCCCAAGAGAGAAACTCTCCAAATGAAACATTCTCAGATTTAAGCAATTGGCTTCCTATAGGACCTTATACTCACACCAATACAGGATCATGGTCTAATGGACAAGCCAGAACAAACGTAATTGCTGTTGATCCAAATAATTCATCTACATGGTATGTGGGGACTCCTGCTGGCGGTTTATGGAAATCTACCAATTCGGGAGGTGCTTGGTCTCCATTAACTGACAATCTTCCTCAAATAGGAGTTTCAGGAATTGCCATTGATTATTCAAATTCAAACATTATCTATATTGCTACAGGCGATGATGACGCAGGCGACACAAGTAGTGCTGGAGTTTTCAAATCAATCGATGGAGGATTAACTTGGAATCAAACTGGTTTAAATCCTAATAATACTCCGTTGTCTATGAATGATATTTACATTCATCCTACAAATTCAAATATATTATGGGTTGCTACTAGTGGTGGGGTTTACAAGTCAACTAATGCTGGTACAACTTGGACACTTACTTTAGCTGGAAACATCAAGGACATTAAAATAAAGCCAGGAAGTCCTGATATTGTTTACGCTGTTACTACCAATCAATTTTTTAAATCTACAGATACTGGAGATTCATTTACACAAATAACTTTTGGAGTTCCAACAGGAGGAGGTAGAATGGTAATTGATGTAACACCAGCGAACCCAAATTATGTTTATTTATTAAGTGTAAAAGCAGACTATACAAAACAAGGTGTTTACAGATCTACTAATAGCGGAACTACATTTACAACTCGAAATACTACTACTGATGTTTTGGAGTCAACCCAAGCATGGTATGACTTGGCATTAGGGGTTTCAACAACAAATGCAGAAGAAGTTTTTGTAGGCTGTCTTAATGTTTGGAGATCAACAAACGGCGGAACTGCTTTTACTAAATTAAACAACTGGAGTACTACAGGTGGAGCTGCTTATACACATGCAGACATTCATCAAATAAGATCTTTTAATGGTGCCATTTTTGTATGTTCTGATGGTGGTATTTATTCTTCTGTTAATGATGGTACAAATTTTACTAATAGAACCGGAGGTATTCAAGCGAGCCAGTTTTATAAAGTTGCCGTTTCACCTAACGATGTCAATAAAATGATGGGGGGGTTACAAGATAATGGAGGTCATGCCTACAATAATGGAAATGGTAACTGGCTAAACTATTACGGAGCAGATGGTATGGATACTGCCATAAACCCAACCAATGACAATAAATATTATGGTTTTATTCAATATGGAGGAACATTATACAAAACTACAAATGCAGGTAGTTCAGGCTCTGGCGAGGTAAATGCACCTGCTACCGCTGCTGAAGGAAATTGGGTTACACCACTCGCTATTAATAACACTGGACAAGTTTTTGCAGGTTATGATAGTTTATACCGATTAAATGCAGCCGAAACTGGCTGGACAAAATTAGCGGATCTTGGAGCCAATGCGGATCAAATAGAAATAGCGCCTTCAAACAACAGCATTATATACATTGCTGTCGGTACTGTTTTGAAAAAAAGCATTAATGCAGGTACAAGTGTAACTGATGCTTTTACCTTTGGAGGATCAATCAAAGGAATTGGAATACATACTACAGATCCAAATATTGTTTGGGTTACTACGAGTTCAGGTGTTTGGAAATCAATAAATGGAGGAACTAGTTTTACAAACATTACTGGAAATCTTCCTATAACCAACAAATATATTTTCTTTAATGATATTGTACACCAAGGAGGTCACGTTCAAAATCCTGTTTATTTAGCGACAAGTATTGGTGTTTATAGAACTGTAGATGGTGGAAATTGGGAATTATTCTCTATGAATTTACCTACCACTATTGTAACCGATTTAGAAATTAATATCGCCAATAATTCCATCACTGCCGCAACATACGGAAGAGGAGTTTGGAGATCTGCATTACCTACTTGTACTACAGTAACATCAACTCAAGAAATTAACGTTGATAATACTGGTTACCAAGAAAAATCTGCAATCAATGTATGTACAGGCCAAAGTATTTTATTAAAACCAACCGTTACAACAGGTGCTAATCCAACTTATACTTGGTCAGGGCCAAATGGTTTTTCATATACTGGTCAAATTGCGACTTTAAATAATATTACAGCTTCTCAATTTGGAGAATATAGCGTTATCGTTACAACAACAGGAACTTGTGGCGATACTGAATATAAGTTTTCAGTTACCGGAGAGATAGCTTTACAACCTACTTCAAGCGATGTATGGATTTGTTCAAATAATTCAACAATATTAACAGCTAACGGAAGTGCTGATTATAGATGGTATGCTGCTCCTTCTGGAGGGCCTGAATTAACTAATGGTAATACTTATACAACTCCAGTTTTAAATTCAAATACTACTTACTATGTTTCTGGTACTTCAATGCCTATAGCAACCGAATCTATTGGTTCTCCAAGTATTGCTTCAGCACTAGATTATACCGGAAATCAAACTATGTATTTTGATGCTGCTGATGATTTTACCCTAAACTCATGCACTATGTATGCCATGAGTGCTGGTAACAGAACCATTACTGTAACAAACTCCTCCGGAAATGTTGTCGCAAGTATTGTTGTAAATATTCCTGCAGGTCAATCTGTTGTGAATTTAAACTTAAACATACCAAAAGGTCTAAACAATCAAATTGCAATTACTAGTACTTTAGTTAGTATTAGAAGAAATAATTCAGGAGTTTCATATCCTTATACTTCACCTTCAGGATCTGTTTCAATAACAAATTCTTCTGCTGGAGGAGATTATTATTATTTCTTTTATGATTGGAATATTACCACCGCTGGAGGACATTGTGAATCAGTAAGAACACCAGTGACTGTAAAAATTGAAACTAATGCTTCATTAACAAATTCAACCGAAGCTAACATAAACGGAGCAGGATTCAACACGTTTTCTTCAGGAAGTGTTATTACTTTAGATAATGGACAATCTTTAGGACTACGTTTACCAAGCACAAACTTTAACGGAACTTGGCTATGGACAGCTCCAAACGGAACAACCTATGCTACAGAAACTGTAAATTTCCCATCAGTTGTTGATAACGATACAAACGTAGAAGGAGTTTGGACACTTCAAGCAGTATATTCAGTAAATTGTGGTGGCGCAGCTACACAGTCCATTAACTTTACAGTGGTAATTAATACCCTTTCAAGAAATGAGTTCAATTCATTTAAAAAGCTAATTGTTTATCCTAATCCATCTAATGGAAATGTATTTATTTCCAGTTCAGATGATTTGAGTTCTGCTAAGTTTTCAGTAATTGATTTAAGTGGTCGAAGATTTTCAATCGAATCAAATCAAGTTTCAAATACTAATTTTAGAATTAACATAAGCGCTTTATCTGTAGGATCTTATTTTTTAATTATCGAAAACGCAACACAAAAGTCGCAAATTCAAATTATTAAAAAATAATTCCTCTTTACATTATATTATAAAAGCTGTCCAAAAAGACAGCTTTTATTTTTATAACTAATTCTAAAAAATCTCTAAACTTCTTGATAATACCTTGCTTCTATTCGCTTAATATCTTTAATCGATTTCTTAGCCCATTCCAAACGTTTTTCCAAAATAAAATCAGGTGACAATTGCCAGTCAATATCCGATTTACGTAATCTTTCGGTCAAATTCTGCAATATAATTGCTGCTGAAACTGATATGTTCAAACTCTCCGTAAAACCCACCATCGGTATTTTCAGAAAACCGTCTGCTTGATCCAAAACATCTTGTGAAAGTCCGTCTCTTTCTGTTCCAAAAAAGAACGCGCTCGATTTCGTAATGTCAAAATCTTCCAACAAACAATCGTTTTCATGTGGCGTTGTTGCTATGATTTGATAGCCTTTTCCTTTTAAGGTTTGAATACAATCTAAAACAGTTTCGTGCTTTTTAATATCTACCCACTTTTGAGCACCCATAGCAATTTCTTTATCGATGCTTTTTCCGAATTTTTGCTCCACAACATTCAATTCTTGTACTCCAAAAACCTCACAGCTACGCATCACCGCACTGGTGTTGTGCAACTGAAAAATATCTTCAATAGCCACCGTAAAATGATTGGTTCGATTTTGAAGTACATTCAAAAATCGCTCTTTTCTATTGTCAGTAAGTATATTTTCTAAAAAAGTCAGATATTCCAGATCTACCATTATTCACTAATTTTTGGTAAATTTAAAAACTATTTTGACTTTATAGAATTTTAAAAAATGAAAAAGAAACTAGTGGTACTTTCCGGAGCTGGAATTAGTGCCGAAAGCGGACTCAAAACCTTTCGTGATGCCGACGGATTATGGGAAGGACACGATATTATGGACGTTGCCTCTCCTATTGGTTGGGCTAAAAATCCCGAATTGGTGCTTGATTTCTATAACAAACGCCGTACACAACTTTTACAAGTAATCCCCAATAAAGCACATCAAATCATTGCCGAACTTGAACAGCAATTTGATGTCTCTATAGTCACTCAAAACGTAGACGACTTACACGAACGTGCAGGAAGTACTAATGTTTTACATCTTCATGGTGAATTATTAAAAGTACGAAGTGTGGCTAACGAAAATCATATTTTAGAATGGACAACCGATTTGATATTAGGTGATTTGGATAAAAATGGCCACCAACTCCGTCCGAATATCGTTTGGTTTGGCGAAGAAGTTCCTGCCATTGAAACAGCCATCGATATTGTAGAAGTCGCCGATGTGTTAATTGTCATTGGAACTTCGCTTCAAGTGTATCCAGCAGCAAGTTTAATTAATTATGCAAATGGCAATATTCCAATTTATTACATTGATCCAAAACCTGCCACCATGTACGATGTGTCAAATTCGGTAACCGTTATTCCCATGAGTGCTACGGATGGAATGGAAATTTTTAAATCTCAATATCTAAACCCGAAATAACAACTAAAATTCAATAAAAAAACTTCCTTCTTCAATCTTTTAAATCACTCGACACTAAAATCACGAATTGGTACTATTAACTAACATATTTTCAAAAGAGATTTTTTAAGAACATTTAATAGCTTATTTACAACTACTGTTGCTATAATAGATGTTCTATTTCTTAAAATGTAACTTCCTATCATTTTAATTTTTACTTCAATTTTAACTTTGCTTCTATTTGACCTTGTTCTGCTGCCTTTCTATACCAAATCATAGCTTCACTTATGTCTTTTTTAACACTAATCCCATTTTCGTAATATAATCCTAAAAAATACTGAGCATTTGCATGTCCGTTTTCTGCTGATTTTTTTAACCAAAAATATGCTTTATTATTATCTTTAGGAGTTCCTTTTCCATCGAAATAACAACCGCTTAATTGAAATTGGGCTTCTATATGATTGCCATTAGCTGCTTTAGTAAACCAAAAAAAAGCTTTTTTTAAATCTTTTTCAATACAATTCCCATCACGATAAAGGTAAGCTAAATAAAATTGAGCATCAACATAATTTTGTTCCGCCGCTTTTTGTATCCACATTATTGCTTTGTTACAGTCTTTTTCAGCTCCATCCCCATTAATATAAAAAAAAGCTAAATTGTTTTGAGCTATCAGATTACCATTTTCTGCAGCTTTTTTACACCATTCGAAGGATTTTTTGTTATCTTTTTCAATTCCTTTTCCATCAAAATACATGTTAGCAAGATTGTTCTGTGATTCTGCATAACCTTGTTCAGCTGCTTTACTGTACCAAATAAAAGCTTGCTCATAATTTTTTTCGACACCAATCCCTTCAAAATACATATAGCCTAGTTTATGTTGAGCACTAGAAACTCCTAGTTCAGCTGCCTTACTAAACAATAAAAAAGCTTGATTGACATCTTTTTTAACCCCTACACCTTCAAAATACATTCTACCTAAATGGAATTGAGACTCAGGTGAGTTTTTCTCAACAGCTTTATTAAACCATTTCAATGCCATATCGTAATCCTTCTTGATTCCAGATCCATTAAGATAAAAAATTCCTAAGTTATTTTGGGCTAGCACATTACCTTTTTCAGCTGCTTTGCTAAACCATAAAAAAGCTTTTTCAACATTTTTTTGTGATCCTTCCCCTTTTAAATACATAGTACCTAATGAAATTTGAGCTTCCAAAAGGTCTTTTTCAGCAGCTTTACTAATCCAATCAAATGCTTTAAAATAATCTTTTTCACAACCTAATGCATTATAAAACATAGTTCCTAAATTATATTGGGCATTTGGATAGCCAAGTTCCGCTGATTTTTTTATTGAAATTATGGCTTCGTCATATTTTTTTTCATTATATAACTTTTGAAATTCTTCAAAAAAAGATTCAGCTGATTGTGCATTAATAGTCTGTAAAGTAGAAATAGACGTTAAGAGTATTAAACAAAGACAAAATTTAAATTTAGTATAGTACATATTATTTTGATCAAAAAAGTACCCAAATCTATAAAAAAAAGAACATCTCATTTTTAATATATTTATTAATTTACAAAAAACTCATAACTCATAACTCATAACTCACAACTTATAATTATTTTTGCGCTTTCTTAAACAACACAACAAACATGCAACTAACTGAATTAAACGCTATATCTCCTATCGACGGACGTTATAGAAATAAAACTGTTTCCTTATCCCCATTTTTTTCTGAAGAAGCTTTAATCAAATACCGCGTTTTGGTAGAAGTGGAATATTTCATTGCACTTTGTGAATTGCCATTACCACAATTGGCTGGAGTTGATAAAAACCTATATGGCCAGTTGCGTAACATCTACGAGAACTTCTCAACGGAAGATGCTCTTACCATTAAAGAAACTGAAAAAACAACCAATCACGATGTAAAAGCGGTAGAATATTTCATAAAATCGGCTTTTGATCAATTAGGATTGGAACAATATAAAGAATTCATCCACTTCGGATTGACTTCGCAAGACATTAACAATACCGCGATTCCACTTTCTACGAAAGAAGCTTTTGAAAAAGTATACTTACCAAGTTTAATTGGGGTTGTTTCTAAATTGAAAGATTTAAGTGTCGAATGGAAGGATGTTCCTATGTTGGCTCGTACACACGGACAACCAGCCTCTCCTACTCGTTTAGGAAAAGAAATTCAGGTTTTCGTGGAGCGTTTGGAAGAACAGATGCGTTTGTTATTCAATGTACCGTTTGCCGCTAAATTTGGTGGCGCAACTGGAAATTATAATGCTCACGTAGTAGCTTACCCTAACAACGATTGGAAGAAATTTGGTAACGATTTCGTAGAAGGAACTTTAGGTTTACACCATTCTTTCCCAACTACACAAATTGAGCATTACGATCATTTTGCTGCCTTTTTTGATGCATTGAAACGCATCAACAACATCTTAATCGATTTAGACAGAGATATTTGGACGTATGTTTCCATGGAATATTTCAAACAAAAAATCAAAGCAGGAGAAATTGGTTCTTCAGCGATGCCACATAAAGTAAATCCAATCGATTTTGAAAATTCTGAAGGTAACTTAGGCATTGCTAATGCGATTTTCGAACATTTATCGGCAAAATTACCAGTGTCAAGATTACAACGTGATTTGACGGACAGTACAGTTTTAAGAAACATTGGGGTACCAATGGGTCATACTTTAATCGCTTTTGAAGCTACTTTGAAAGGTTTGAACAAACTGCTTTTGAACGAAGATAAATTTGCCGAAGATTTAGAAAGAAACTGGGCGGTAGTTGCCGAAGCGATTCAAACAATTTTACGTCGTGAAGCCTATCCAAATCCATACGAAGCTTTGAAAGATTTAACGAGAACCAATACGGTAATCAATAAAGAAGCGATTCATAATTTTATCGGAAACTTAAACGTTTCAGATGATATTAAAGCAGAATTGATGAAGATTACTCCGAGTAATTATTTGGGAATATAATTTCCAATTAGATATAATATAGAAAATCCTGCTAAGTATTTAGCGGGATTTTTTATGCAAAATTCAATTTATTGATTTAAAACCGTGGTAAACCACGTTGTATAACCTGATAAATGACGTTCAAGACGTGGTATAATACGTACCAAGGCGTGATAAACGACCCTCAAGACGTGGTTGACCACGTTAACTAACGTGGTAAATGACGTTCAAGACGTGGCAAACCACGTTCCCTGACGTGGTAAAATACGTGACACAACGTGCCAAACCTCCTTACTACAAACTCACTTTCACTCCTAAAAACTTTAAAATACCGACTTTTTTCAGTAATTTACGCCATAGTCACATATTCCTAATATTTTATACGCCCATGTTTTTAATTTCAGCTGCAACGCAAACATCACAGCATTTGTACCCGCTAATCAGTGATTTGGGATTAATCCTAATGACTGCTGGTGTAGCCGTATTGTTGTTTAAAAAAATAAAACAGCCGTTGGTTTTGGGGTATTTAATTGCCGGATTTTTGGCAGGGAATCATTTTGACTTTTTCCCTTCGGTAAAAGACATGCACAGTGTGGAAGTTTGGGCTGAAATTGGAATCATATTCCTTTTGTTCAGTTTGGGTTTAGAGTTCAGCTTTAAAAAACTGGTTAAAGTAGGCGGTACTGCTTCCATAACAGCGATTACCCAAATTGTCACCATGGTAATTCTCGGTTTTGTAGTGGGAAAACTTATGGGTTGGAAAAACATGGATAGTATTTTTTTAGGTGTTATTCTATCTGTTTCCTCTACCACCATTATCCTCAAAGCCTTTGACGAACTGGGTGTAAAAACACAAAAATTTGCTGGAAATGTTATTGGTGCCTTAATCGTACAAGACATTGTAGCCATTTTAATGATGGTATTGCTTTCGACAGTTGCGGTAAGTCAGCAATTTTCAGGTGGTGAATTACTATTATCAGTATTAAAATTGGTCTTCTTTTTAACGATTTGGTTTGTAGGTGGCATTTTCTTTATTCCCACATTGCTTAAAAGAGCCAAACACCTTCTTACAGATGAAATGCTTTTAATCATTTCACTGGCTTTGTGTTTGGTCATGGTAATATTAGCAGCAAACGTTGGGTTTTCACCAGCTTTGGGTGCTTTTATCATGGGTTCCATCATTGCCGAAACCACGCAGGCCGAACATATTGAAAATTTAGTAAAACCAGTAAAGGATTTGTTTGGCGCTGTTTTCTTTGTATCGGTGGGAATGTTAATCAATCCGCAAACTTTAGTAGAACACGCTCTTCCTGTTGCTATATTGACTTTCGTTACGCTATTTGGACAATCGGTAAGTTCTACTTTAGGATCGTTGCTTTCGGGGCAACCTTTAAAACAATCAATTCAAACTGGCATGAGTTTGTCGCAAATTGGAGAGTTCTCGTTTATCATTGCCACATTAGGCATATCGCTTAACGTAACGAGTAATTTTCTGTATCCGATCATTGTGGCGGTTTCGGCGGTTACGACCTTTACAACGCCTTATATGGTCAAAATGAGCACGCCTGTTGCTATCTTTTTGGAAAAAAAATTACCTCGAAAATGGATTAAAAATATTGAACGGTATAGCGCCCGAACCGAAACTATTAAAACAGTAAGTACTTGGCAAGTGGTTTTGCGTGCTTATATATTTCAGGTTGTGATTCACTCCATCATTATTGTGGCCATCGTATTGCTTTCTTCAAAATACATTTTACCATTAGTAGAAGGCTATAAATTTGCCCATGCTATGACAGCATTAATCACTTTAGTATTGCTTTCTCCTTTTTTATGGGCGCTTTCCCTTCGAAGAGTGGCTCCAAATGAAGTGACAGAACTATTAGAAAATAGGAAATCTCGTGGAACGCTCGTAGCATTGATTTTCTTCAGAATGGCTTTAGGATTGTTTTTTATTGGATTTATATTAAACAATTTCTTTTCACCAGGTATTGCATTTATTGCACTGGTAATCGCTTTAGCCGCCTATTTTGTTTTTCCAAAGCAATTACATGCAAGATATCATAAAATTGAGAGGCATTTTTTAAGCAACCTCAACGATCGTGAAATCACCAAGGAGAAAAAAAATCGTCGAGATCTGACACCTTGGGACGGACACATGGCTACCTTCGATGTTGCTTCAACTTCTAATCTCGCCGGAAAAACATTGGAAGAATTGCAAATGCGTGAAAAAATAGGCATCAATATCGCCTTTATTAAACGTGGGGAAATTATGATTAATGTACCTAGTCGAAATGAGCGCCTTTTTCCTAAAGATGAAATTTGCGTTATTGGAACTGATGTCCAAGTAAAAAAATTTAAAAAATTTCTGGTTCAAAATGAAATTGAACCTCCAGAAGATGAAGATGAAACTGATATCGTTTTGCAACATTTAGAACTTAAAAATGAAACTTTTATTGGCAAAAGCATTCGCGAGTCGCATATTCGGGAAAAAACAAGTGGCTTGGTGGTTGGCATCGAACGTAATGGTCGCCGAATTATTAACCCAGATTCACATATGCTTTTAGAACAAGGTGATATCCTTTGGGTGGTAGGTGATAAAAAATTGTTAGGCAGTCTGGTTAAGAGTTAAAATTTTGACATGCACTAAAATAAAAAAGGCTGTTTTGAAAACAGCCTTTTTTATTAATTATATTATTTTTTAATTAATTAAAACCTTAGTTGAGTACGACACTTCTTGGTTATAAATTTTTACAAAATAAGTTCCTTTACTAACCGTATTTAGATTAAAAATAAAATCATTAAGCTGTTTTTTATCTTTGAAATGATATGTTTTAATACTTTGACCATTGAGTGTAAAAATATTAACTACTAAATCATGTAAATCATTTTCCATATTGATTTGAAAAATACCGTTGTTTGAATTTGGATACACGGAAAAATTATTATTCTCATTCATTTGAAATTGATTTAATCCTAAAGTCTGGATTGGCAAACTCCCTTTATAAATCATATAACCACCTACTCTATAATAAGGATTGTAACCGTCATTACAATCTGGACAAGTTGTACCCGAAACACATCCAGGATTATTAGGATGACAAAGATCTGTATATGTGTTTTTAAATACATAAGAAAAATTAAATGGAGATAGACCAATGTACATGTTCAAGTTAAAAAAATACGGTGCAGATATTGCACCAGGACACCAACCTGCTCTACTATATTGCCAAGTTCCGGCTTGTCCAGTGCAACCATTAGGATTAGGATCACAATCTGTCCATAGTGTTTGTGCTAAAGAAACAGTACTATTAATTTTTAAATTATGTGTTGCATTATAAAATTCAGCTGCATTCCCTGTATTATTAGATCCCCAACCATGTCCGGTAGTAACCAGCCTGAATTTCATGTTTGTAGTATTTGTAGGCACAGTAATTGTTTTTGCAGGTACAGGCTGCAAATTAGCAGGATCTCCAAAGTTGTAATTCCCTTGCCATACTTCTTCAACTGAAGAATATAAAAAAGCCGGAACACCTTGTGTATAATTTAAATTTAAATTCATTTTCCATCCGCCTGTTCCCCAGGTTTCAATATACATTCTAAACTCAACTTCCCCTTGTAATAAAGATTCATAATCTGTTACATCAATACTGTGGTTACATGCAACACCGTAGGGAGTGATGTATCTGAACAATTCTACCCATTGTCCATCAGGGTTTTTAATTTGAACCCAAGCCAATCTATCCCAATCATCACAACCACCCGCAACTGATGGACATGTAACCGATAAATTAGCCACAATTGAATTAAACGCACCTACAGATTGCGGTAAAGTATAGGTTCCATAATACCATTGAGACCCAATAGTCCCCCAGTCAATCACTGCATTTTGAAATGTTGGTGTACTTACAGTACTTACTGCACTTACTACATTTACAGTTACGCTTTTTGTGGTAATATTTCCATTACTTCCAGTGGCTTTAATTTCAACCAAATGATTCCCATAACTTGCTGGAGTCCATAAACATTTATATGAATTATTAGAAAAAGTAGTCGTTTGCAAAACGCCATCCACAAAAAACTGAATATTACTAACACTTAATGCTGGTGATTCCGCAATTGTTGCATTAGCATACAATTGATATGCTCTTAGAATCGGCATTTGAATTGTTTTCAGATTAGTAAGTCTTGAAAACACCTCTGGATTTATTAAGGATAAATCAACAACATCAAAAGTACGAGTAAATTCTGCTGGATAATAAGTAGCATCTCCATTTTGACGTGCTTTTACAATGACTGTTCCTGCGGTTCCATTTAGCGTTAATGTGTTTCCACTTACCGTTGCTGGTCCACTTACTATAGAATAAACAATAGGCAATCCTGTATTTGATGTTGCAGATAAAGTAACTGGTGTGTCTGTCGTATATTTTTTAGGAATACTTGAGAAACTAATCGATTGATTATTTTGCCCCGTTGCAACACAACCAGAACCCGTTAATTGAGTTGCGCTAACTTCCGAAATTGCTACAGATTGATTGTTACTGTAGTTTGAAGTCATCCTAATTTTGATGTATCTTGTATTAACTGCTCCAAAAGTTAGTGATGCTGTTTGCCCGTTTGCGTTTAAGTTTGGATATTGGAATTCTCCCGAAGATTGAGATGTTGACCAAGTAGCACCGTCTGTACTAAAAAAAATATCATATGCTTTTGCCTTTGCTCCATTATTGTCATTTCGTGATGTTATAGACAATCCATCCACAGGATATACTTGACCTAGATTTATAACAATTTCATGTGGATAGGGAGCAGATGTTGCTTGCCATTGTGAATGCCAAAATGTACTGGTATTATTATCAATACAATGAATAGCATGTCCGTTTGTGGCTCCTTCACCTGTAGGTTCTTCAGAAGTGAAAGATTGAATGGTCCAAGCAGTTTTAGGAATTACAGTACTGGTACATTGAGCATTCAAGCAAGTCGTGAAGCAGAATGCCAAAAGAGCAATCAGCGTAAAGTTTTTCATAGTCGTTTTTTGGTTGTGTTAATTTGAACACGAAAAAAACGATTAATTAAGCAATTTTCTCAAAAAAGGCGTTACAAAAGCGTTACAAACTGATCAAACGTGGTTAATTTAAAGCTTTTGAAGAAAATTCTCCAATGTGTCTTTATCCGAAAGATTTAGTTTTTTACTAACACGATGCCATGTAACTCGGACACTGCTCGGCGAAATTCCAAGAATACTAGCCATCTCTTTTTGTGAAAGATTTAGTTTTGACAAAGTAATATAACGTATTTCGGAAGCTGTTAACTCTTTGTACTGAGAAGTCAATCTATTTAGAAAACCTGCATGCACTTTTTCGAAAAGACTTTGAAATTTTTCCCAGTCATCAGCTGTCAAAATTGTGCTCTTTTTTATTTGTTGTACAATTTCATTGTCAATAAAAACATCGGGTTGTTCTTGGAGCATTTCAATAATATGATTTTTTTCAATCAATTTATCCGTAAAATCCTGCAATTGTTGTGAAGCCATTTGAAGATTTTGACTCGCAATTGTCAGTTTTAAATCCTGTATCCTCTTTTGTTTTTGGAAACTTTTTTTCTGATAAAGATAAATTCCTGAAAATAATAAGGTAATAGTAACTAAAACAAATAAAATGAGATTCCTTTCATTCGTTTTTTTCTGTTTTTCATTAATAAGAGAAAAAGTAGCTATTTGACGTTCCTGAATAGCATTTTTTTGTTGTGCTCTTAAAAGCTGCAGTACACTGAACTTTTTGTTACAACTGTCTTTGACAATAATTGTGGAATCTAAATATTTTATTGCCAACTCTTTATTTCCTGAAACTTGATGCCATTTACTTAGTAAAGGATAAAACAACCTCAACCTATTTAATTTATCATCGCCATTCGTAAGAACATCAATCATTTGTTTTGCTTTACTGATACATTCCCAGGAATCTTTCATGTTGCCTTTTTTCAAGTAAATATCAGCTAACGGAATTAATGCCCCATTCACACAACCGTATTCTTCAAATTTCATATTTCCTTTTATACTTTCTTTGAAAAGAGACATTGCCTTGTGGTATTGATTGTTCAGATAATAGGTATATCCCAGATTTCCTTTTGCAATATAAGTCCATCGTTCATGATTATACAAAGGCTTGCTATCCATCACTTTTTTAAAAAAATAAGCAGCCGAATCTAATTTATTTAGTTTTTGATAACATAACCCTAAGTTATTCTTCATCGAATTCAGGTTGGAGCTATTCGAATTATTTTCAGGTATAAATGCTCCTTTTTTAAAATAGTGTTTCGCCTGGTTGTAATCTTGGAAAAAATAAAAAGCCTCACCGATGGTATTGGTATACCAAGCCATTTCTGGAAAATCTTCAGAACGAATTTTATTTAATTCTGCATCCAATAAATAATACGATTCGAAACCCAATTCATAATTTCCAATGAAGTTCCAGCAATAGTTACCTCTACTCCATAGAACACGGGATTTTAACTCTTGTAATTTATTTTTAGTTGTTCTCTCTAAAAGCGAATCAAAACGTTTAAAGATTTCATCTTGACCAAATCGCTTGGTTGATGCATTTAGAAAAATTATCCAGTTTACTTCTATAAAATCAAGTTCAAGTTCGAACTCGGTATCCTTATTCTCTCTAGCGAAATTTCTGATCTTATCAATTTCTTTAAAAATAAGAACATCTTTTTTTAAAGGTTTCAGTTTGTCTAAAATAGCATTAATTTTAGAATTCCTTTCACTAAAATTCTTATGTAGCAAATGATTGTATTGAGCATGTGAACTTATACAAAATAAGGTCATTATGATAATGAGCAATTGCAGTTGTTTGAACTTTGCAAAAAAGTACTGTTTATCCATCTCAATTAAAAAACGTTTCTAAATAAAAATAAAAGGCAACAGTTTTACAACTAATGCCTTTTATTTTGTTTAATGATAAAGATTATCTTGAATAATTAGGTGCTTCTTTTGTAATGGTTACATTATGTGGATGACTTTCACCAATTCCGCTAGCTGTAATTCTAACAAAACGACCTGTAGTTTGTAGTGTTTCAATGTCTTTTGCACCGCAGTACCCCATTCCTGCACGAAGTCCACCAACAAATTGTTGCATACTTTCGTTTAATTCACCTTTATATGGTACACGACCTACAATACCTTCTGGCACTAGTTTTTTGATATCGTCTTCTACATCTTGGAAATAACGGTCTTTTGAACCTTCTTGCATGGCTTCTACAGATCCCATTCCACGGTATGATTTGAATTTTCTTCCTTCAAAAATAATGGTTTCACCTGGAGATTCTTTTGTACCGGCTAACAATGAACCCAACATCACACAATCAGCTCCGGCAGCAATCGCTTTAGGAATATCGCCAGTATAACGAATACCACCATCGGCAATTACAGGAACACCAGTTCCTCTTAAAGCTGCGGCAACTTCTAAAATCGCAGAAAATTGTGGAAATCCAACACCCGCAACTACACGAGTGGTACAAATTGAACCAGGACCAATTCCTACTTTAACTGCATCGGCACCATTTTGAGCTAAATACAAAGCAGCTTCTGGAGTTGCAATATTTCCAACTACTACATCTAAATCAGGAAATTTTGCTTTTACTTGTTTTAAAACATCTACCACACCTTTTGTATGTCCGTGAGCAGTATCAATAATAACAGCATCGACACCTGCATTAACTAACGCTGTAGCTCTTTCGACCGCATCGGCAGTAACACCAAGAGCAGCAGCAACACGCAAACGACCAAATTTGTCTTTGTTGGCATTTGGTTTTTGAGTTAACTTGGTAATATCTCTAAAAGTGATTAATCCGATTAATTTGTAATCAGTATTTACTACTGGTAATTTTTCGATTTTGTTTCCTTGTAAAACGACTTCTGCTTGTTCTAAAGAAGTTCCTTCAGAAACAGTAACCAAGTTTTCACTAGTCATCACAGCAACGATTGATCTGGTATTGTCTTTTTCGAAACGTAAATCACGATTGGTAACAATACCTTTTAAGATTTGCTTGTCATCAACCACTGGGATTCCACCAATACTGAATTCGCGCATTAATTGTTTTGCGTCACCAACAGTAGCTGTTAAAGGCAACGTTACTGGATCGATAATCATCCCAGATTCCGCACGTTTTACTTTACGAACTTTTGCTGCCTGTTGCTCGATAGTCATGTTTTTATGCAACACTCCTATTCCACCTTCTTGCGCCATAGCGATAGCCATAGCACTTTCGGTAACAGTATCCATAGCTGCTGAGACAATGGGAACGTTTAACGTAATATTTTTAGAAAATTTGGTTTTGATACTTACTTCGCGTGGAAGTATTTCAGAATAATTGGGAATTAAGAGAACATCATCGTAGGTTAAACCTTCTCCAAGAATTTTAGCGGTATGTGCTTTCATGTTGCAATTTGTAGTTGTAGTTAAATTGCATGCAAATATAGTATTTTATTTTGAGTTAGGAAAACACAAAGCAACAAAGGTGTAAAGTTGTGAAATGATTAACATAAATGACAGAGTATTCCCTAGCCCGGATGGAAGCGATATCCTTTTTTTGCCTTCTTTAGGCAAGAAAAGATATAGTGGACAGCCGGATTAGCTCCTAATGATATACCGTAAAGATTTTTAAAGCTTCATTATAAGCACTTTCGAAGCTCATAGCACTTAAATTATGATCCGCTTTTTGAGCCGTTAGGTATGAAAGTATTTTTTCGGTAGGCATATTGCCCGTTAAATCGTCTTTTGCCATTGGGCAACCGCCAAAACCTTGAATAGCACCATCAAAGCGACGACAACCCGCTTTGTATGCAGCGTCAACTTTTTCGAACCACTTGTCGGGCGTGGTATGCAGGTGGGCTCCAAACTCGATATTTGAGTATTTTGGAATAAGATTGGAATACAAATAGTCTATTACTTCAGGTGTTGAAGAACCAACAGTATCGGAAAGGGATAAAATTTTCACTCCCATATTAGCCAATTTTTCGGTCCACTCCCCTACGATTTCAACATTCCATGGGTCTCCATAAGGATTTCCGAAGCCCATAGAGATATAAGTAACAACTTCTTTATTGGTTTTATCGGCAATATTTAGAATTTCTTGTAGTGTAACCAATGATTCGGCAATGGTTTTATGGGTATTTCGCATTTGGAAATTTTCCGAAATGGAAAATGGGAAGCCTAAATATTGAATTTCTTTGTGTACCGAAGCATTTTCGGCACCCTGTGTATTGGCAATGATGGCCAACAATTTACTTTGGGTTTTAGATAAGTCCAATTGAGCCAAAACCTCGGTAGTATCCTGCATTTGCGGAATGGCTTTCGCCGATACAAAACTTCCAAAATCGATCGTATCGAAACCCACTCGCAATAGCGATTGGATGTACTGCACTTTCTTTTGGGTTGGAATAAATTCCTTGATGCCTTGCATGGCATCTCGAGGACATTCTATGATTTTGACTTTTTCCATGGAAACCAAAAGTAGTACTATTTATGCTTTTTCTAAAATCTTTTTGTTAATGGCTTTTACTAAAGCAGGACCTTCGTAGATAAAACCGGTATATAATTGGATTAAACTAGCTCCGGCTTCTAATTTTTCGATAGCATCTTCTGCAGAATGGATTCCGCCAACACCAATAATAGGGAATGCTTTGTTGCTTTTTTCAGATAAGAATCGAATCACTTCTGTAGAACGCTTGGTCAATGGTTTACCTGACAATCCGCCCATTTCAATTTTATTAACCGATTGCAAGCCGTCTCGAGAAATAGTTGTATTTGTGGCAATAACTCCAGCTATTTTAGTTTCTGCTACAATATCTATAATATCTAGCAATTGCTCATCTGTCAAATCTGGTGCAATTTTTAGCAGAATTGGCTTCTGTTTTGGCTTGGCTGTGTTTTTATTTTGAAGCGTTTGCAAAAGTGCCGTTAATGGCTCTTTGTCTTGTAAAGCACGAAGATTTGGTGTGTTTGGAGAACTTACATTAACGACGAAGTAATCGACATGATCGTATAAGGCATCAAAACATATTTCATAATCAGATGTGGCTTCTTCGTTTGGTGTTACTTTATTTTTACCAATGTTTCCACCAATTAAAACACCATTATTTTTCTTTAATCTTTCAACGGCTTCTTGAACTCCTCCATTGTTAAAACCCATTCGGTTGATGATGGCTGAATCTTCTTTTAATCTGAACAAACGCTTTTTAGGATTTCCTTCTTGACCTTTTGGGGTTAGTGTTCCTATTTCTATAAATCCGAAGCCAAAATTAGAAAGTTCCTGATATAATTTAGCATCTTTATCGAAACCAGCAGCTAGTCCTACTGGATTTTTGAATTTTAATCCGAAAACTTCGCGCTCTAGCTTTTTATCATTGACTTCAAAGAGTGATTTTGATAGTGATGAAAACCCAGGGATTTTTGATAAAAATCGAATGAGAGAAAATGTGAAATAGTGAACTTCTTCTGGATCAAACCAGAAAAGAATTGGGCGAATAAGTAATTTGTACATTGTTGTGTTGTTGTTGGATTGCAAATTTAGAAAATACTTTTTTAAGGTCAGTGTCTGTTTGTAGAAATAAAGCTATTTTTGTAAAATATTAAAGAAGAAATGCCAAATACAGCTACATACACCACATTTTTAAGCAGAGTTAAAGAAAGCATCAGTGAAGGAACTTTTGCGAAATTAACTTTGGCAAAAACCATAGGAGATCCAGATTTGAAAAACATTTACATTAGAACCACTACAGAAGATGGTGTTTTAAAATTAAACGTTACTCATAAAATCTATGATGAAGGTTTACAGGAAATTGAAAAAGTCATTACAATGGAAGAATTGGAATCCGAAGTAGTACCTTATATCAATAATCCGTTTATGTCAGTGTTGTTATTCACCACAGTAGCCGATGTTACAATGAAACTGAATAAAAAGCGTGTCGCCAACATTACAGAGCAACCACCAACGTTCAAAAACGCGGATGCCAATCTTTTAGAATTTCTGGCACAATCGAAATAAAAAAAAACTCCAAATTTGAATTTGGAGTTTTTTTATGATTTATAAACTATCAGGGAAAATTTTCCCTGGATTCAAAATACCATTTGGATCAAAAACATATTTAATTCTTTCCATCAATTCTAAATGCGCTTTTGTAAACGCAATATCCATGTAGTTTTTTTGTACAAAACCTATTCCGTGTTCGCCCGACAAGGTTCCTTTGAGAGAAACGGTCAATTCGAAAATTTCACGAATTCCTTTAGGCACTTCCGTTCTCCAATTTTCATCGGTCATATCGGCTTTGATGATGTTCACATGCAAGTTTCCATCTCCGGCGTGACCATAGCACACCGATTTGAATCCGTATTTGTTACCAATGGTTTTAATTCCTTCTAAAAGTTTAGGTAATTCATATCTTGGCACCACCGTATCTTCTTCTTTATACACCGAATTTGACTTAACAGCCTCTCCCACAGCACGACGCATTTTCCACAAGGCGTTTTTCTGGTCTTCGGTATCGGCAAATAGAATTTCATCGATGTCAAATTGTTCTACGACGCCCATAATTTTTTCGGCTTCTTGCATTAAAACCTCAGGATAGTTTCCATCGACTTCAATTAATAAATGCGCTTGGTGTTCGGGTTTTATATCAACACTGATTCCTTCTACAAACTTAATAGTCCAATCAATCGCATCACGTTCCATAAATTCTAAAGCGCTTGGTACAACACCGGCTCTAAAAATTGCTGAAACCGCTTCACATGCTTGTCCCGCTTTGTAAAATGGAACCAACATTAAAATGTTGTGTGAGTTTTTAGGCAATAATTTTAAAACAATTTTGGTAATGATTCCCAAAGTCCCTTCGCTACCCACCATGAGTTGCGTTAAGTTATATCCTGTAGAATTTTTAAGTGTGTTGGCTCCTGTCCAAATAATCTCACCGTTAGGCAAAACGACTTCCAGATTCAATACATAATCTTTGGTCACACCATATTTTACGGCACGAGCACCACCAGCATTTTCAGCTACATTCCCTCCTATCCAACAACTTCCTTGGCTGCTGGGATCGGGTGGATAAAACAAGCCTTTCTCGGCAACAGACTCGCGTAAAACTTGTGTAATTACAGCTGGTTCAGTAGTTACTTGTAGGTTTTGTTCATCAATTTCCAAAATTTTGTTCAATCGTTCCATTGACAAACCAATACCTTGATGAATACACAATGCTCCTCCACTTAAACCAGTTCTTGCTGCAATGGGAACCACTGGAATTTTATAGGTATTGGCCACTTTCATAATGGCGGAAATATCTTGTGCAGAAGCTGGTTTTACCACTACATTCGGTGGAAAAACATAGTCTTCCGTTTCGTCATGACCATAGTGACTACGCGTTTCCACATCTGTAAAAACGTTAGATGAACCAACAATAAGTTCAAGGTGTTGTAATATTTCGGGAGTAATTTGCATGGTCTTAAAATTGTTTAGTAAAAGTAATGATTACAAAAGATAATAACAAATACAATTTAGCCCCGATTGAAGTGGTATCTTTTACACCTGTCAGGTTTTAAAAACCTGACAGGTGTAAAAATATAGCGGAAAGCGGGAAAAGGGATGGCAAATAAATCCCGAACCATTCGCTTCTACTTTTTCTTTAAATCCGGTAAAAAATAACAGATTACGCCAATTATTGGCAAGTAAGAACATATTTGATATACGAATCCTATAGAGGTTTTGTCGGCCAAAATCCCTAATAATGCAGAACCTAACGCTCCCATTCCGAAGGCAAATCCGTAGAAAAGTCCCGAAACCATTCCGAGTTTTTTAGGTACTAATTCTTGTGCATAAACAATGATAGCGGGAAATGCTGAAGAGATAATGATTCCAATAATGATCATTAAAACATCGGTGTAAAAAAGATTGGCATACGGTAATAATAATGCAAATGGCGTTGCTCCAAAAACAGAGAACCAAATGATGTACTTTCGTCCAAATTTATCTCCCAATGGCCCACCCAAAATGGTTCCAATCGCATACGCAATCAGATAGATAAACATATGGTATTGGGCTTGTTGAATGGAAAGGTGGAATTTTTCCATGACATAAAAAGTGTAATAGGTAGATAAACTGGCGGAATAAAAGAACTTAGAAAAAATCAAGATAAGTAAAACTATAATCGCAAATTTGACTTTGCTTTTAGAGAGGTTATGAAAATCAATAAACTCTCTTTTTTTATTACTTCTTAAAACCAAATGGTCTCTGTACCAAAAAGCAATTTTAGAAATTATGACTAAGCCAATGGTCGCAAAAACAACAAACCATAGAATGTATTTTTGAGAATTAGGCACTACAATTAACGCCACTAATAAAGGTCCAAGTGCTGAACCTAAATTGCCTCCCACTTGAAAAATAGATTGTGCCAGACCTCTTTTTCCTCCCGAAGCCAAATTAGAAATTCGAGCCGATTCTGGATGAAAAATAGCAGATCCGGTACCTATGAGCATGACAGAAGCGATGATCCAATATAAATTATCGGCGTAGGATAAAAAAACGATTCCTGCTAATGAAAACAACATGCCATAGACCTGCGAAAAGGGTTTTGGATACTTATCAGTGTAATAGCCCACGAATGGTTGTAAAATAGAAGCGGTCATTTGAAAAGAGAAAGTAATTAGGCCAATTTCTGAAAAAGTCAAATGATAACTTTCTTTTAAAATAGGATAAACCGAAGGAATTATCGCCTGAATTAAATCGTTGAGTAAATGTGCAAAACTGATGGAAAAAAGAATGGAAAAAACCGTTTTTTGAACCAATTCGGTACTGTCGATTGTTGTTGTAGCTGTTTTCATTAAATGTGTTGTAAAATATAATACCAAAAAATCAATGTAATAAACGAAATAGGAATTCCGAAGCCAATCATCATGCTGCTCAATTTGGGTTTCAGTCCATAATTAGAAGCAACAATTGTCCCTGTAATCATGGGTGCCATAGCCGATTCCAGTATAGAAACCTGAACTTCTAATCCATTCCCTTTTAATATTGTAACGTATAGCAAATAGAAAAACAATGGTGTAATCAATAATTTGAAAAGCAATCCTAAACCGAGGAATTTCCAATGTTTGCTTTTACTGTCGAATTCCAATTGCATTCCAACAGAAACCAACGCGATGGGCGTTACTGTGCTTCCCAATCGTTGAAAAACAGATTGCAGCATCAATGGGAAATCGACATCCATAAAATTCAACAAACACGAAATTGAAAAAGCAATAAACGGCGGAAAGAACAATATTTTTTTTAGGATTTCATTGGAGTTTGCACTTCCTCGGGAAAACATCGTAGCCACCAAAATGGCCAAAGTAGAAACTACAACAAACGAACCCGGTTGATCCACAATTACAGCGGTTTCCAATCCTTGTTTGCCATAAACGGCTTCAATTATAGGAAAACCAACAAAAGATGTATTGCCCAATCCAGTGGTAATAATCAAACATCCGGTGAGTTTTTTGGACCAACCAAATAATTTTCCAAAAGCAGTAAAGAAAACATACGATAGCGCAAATCCCAACCAAGCGACGCCTAATGGGAATAATAGTTTAGTGCTAATCTCCAGTTTTGGAATATAGTATAATGCAATCGCTGGAAGTGAAATATAAATTACAAACTGATTAAGCGTTTTGTAACTTAATACAGGAAAATTTTTGTTTCTCTTGAGAAGAAAACCCAAAAGCATACAGACAAAAATGAGTAAAATGTTTTCCATATCGATTAAAGCATGACAAAATTACGAGTTTATATTTTGAGGGAAGCCATTTAATCAAACTTTAGCATTTGATTAAGACTATTGATTTTATTACTTTTACCAAAAGCTTTTCATTTTGAATTTGAAACCTAAAAAATCGGCATTAAAAGAAAACGAAGGCATTGCCCCACCTGAAATTATCAGCGCATCGTCTGTGGCACAAATTCAGAGTCTTCGAAAAAAAATACCCACTGCAGATGATTTGGTTGAAGGCATTTTAAAAGGAGACAAAACGGCTTTGAGTCGATCGATCACTTTGGTCGAAAGCACTAATCCGAGTCATTTAGAAAGAGCCAACGAAGTGATTAAAGCGTGTTTACCGCACGCCAATAAATCGGTTCGTATTGGAATTACCGGTGTTCCGGGTGTTGGGAAAAGTACTTTTATTGAAGCTTTCGGAAAATATCTCACGAGTTTAGGGAAGAAAGTAGCCGTTTTGGCGGTAGATCCGAGTAGTTCGATTTCACACGGCAGTATTTTAGGAGACAAAACCCGAATGGAAGAATTGGTAAAAGATGAAAACGCTTATATCCGTCCTTCTGCTTCAGGCGAAAGTTTAGGTGGTGTCGCCCGAAAAACCCGCGAAAGCATTATTCTTTGCGAAGCTTGCGGCTTTGATACCATCCTAATTGAAACGGTGGGCGTGGGTCAAAGTGAAACGGCTGTGCACAGTATGGTAGATTTCTTTTTATTATTGAATTTGGCTGGAGCCGGTGATGAATTACAAGGAATCAAACGAGGTATTGTAGAAATGGCCGATGCGATCATCATCAACAAAGCCGATGGCGATAACATCAAACGCGCTAGATTAGCTAAAATTGAATACAATCGGGCTTTGCATTTATTTCCGATGAAAAGTTCAGGTTGGTCTCCAAAAGTGACCACCTGCAGCGCATTGACCAATGAAGGAATTGATGATGTTTGGGAAACGATTCTAAGTTATTTTACCTTAACTCAAGAAAACGGTTATTTTGATACCAAACGAAAAGACCAAAATCAATATTGGTTGTTAGAAACCATCAACGACCAATTAAAAACCAATTTCTATAACCATCCGGAGGTTCAAAAATTATTGGAAGAAAATAAAAATGCTGTACAAAATAGTGAAATCTCACCCTTTGCCGCTGCTCAAAATTTATTAAATGTATACCAAAACAATAAACTCAAATAAATAAAAAAACAGTTCCAAAAATAAATTTGAAACTGTTTCCATTTTGGATTAAAATTGAATTAATTAACTGCTATAGCAATACTATAAGAGTCTGTATTTTCTACAATTCTATAGTTTCCTTCACGCAAAGTATTGGATCTGAAACCTAATGATTCAACCAATTCCGGAGCAATCGTTTGCCCTTCAGGAATACTATACGAATTTCCGTTTCTTAATAATGTTCTTCTGTTTTCTTCTGTCAAAGCACTTTTATAAAATTTCATAACAAATGCATCATTTACATTTTGAACTTTTACCGGTGTACCTGTTGGTTGTGGTTTAAAGAAAGAATAGGTAATGATCCACACATCATAACAAAAACCATTCGGCTGACTGCAATCTACATTGTGCGATCCCCAGTTGCGCACAATAATTGAATCATAATAAAATCGGTTTGAATTAGATGCTGCCGTAGCATTTTCTTTGGTTGGTACATTCTCCTGAACCTCGTCTTTACTACAGCTTACTGTAATAAAAGCTGTTAAAAAAAGTGCTGCAAATACCACTTTCACCCCTGTAAATGATACTAATTTGTTGTTTTTTTGTTTAGATTGGTCAGAATCTGTGCATTGTAAATTTTTCATGGTTTGTAATTTAATTGTCCCTACTCTTTGATTGGCTTTTCGGGTTTCGCCGTTTTTAAGTATATATCAATTAAATTATTTTTTTGTTACCCCTAATTGTAAACTTTTTCTTAAAAAAAAATAAAACGGTGTCAAATACTCATAAAAAAAAGTTGCAAAACGACACATTATCGTTTTGCAACTCCATTATTTTTGGATTTGGTTTTAATTCTATAATACCAAATCGAAACTTCTAAAAGTGTTTATTCTTTTTCGTAACGTTCCATTTCTCTATCGTAGAAACTGTTAGCTTCTTCGATAAGACCTTCCATTTCAGCATTCAATTCGGCTTCGTCAAGATCTTCAGCTTCTTCCATGAATTCTACTTCATCATCTTTCAAATTGATAATAAATCTTGGGTAATCAAGATGAATGATAAAAATATCGTCAGGGAAATCAGTGTTGTCGCCTAGTAAAAATTTTGGTAATTCCATATTATTGTTGATTTGTGTATTTATTTCGTCCGTTCGCTGTCGCTCGGGTGTTGATTCGGTTATTCGTTGATTTGATAGGACAAATTAACAAAAAACCTTTATTATTTAATTTATTTTATTCCTTATTCTGTCTAATTAATTTATTGGTCAAGTTGTTAAAACGGATGTACAGAAATACTGCAGCAGCTGTTAATCCTGCTAACAATCCTATCCAAACTCCTACCGCTTTCAATTCGGTATACAATCCCAAGTAAATCGAAATTGGAAAACCGATAACCCAATAAGCCACAAAAGTAATGTACATTGGGATTTTCACGTCTTGCAAACCTCGTAATGCTCCCAAAACTACCACTTGTATTCCATCTGAAATTTGGAAAACAGCAGCTACCACTAACAATTTAGAAGCGATTAACATCACCTCAGTGGTGTCTTTTATACTGGATAAATCCTCTACGTTGACGAATAAACCTGGTAATCGTTTGTAGAACGATATAAATAATAATGCAAAAATGATTTCTACAATAATAGCCAATAAAAATATCGAACGTGCCACCACTTGCAATTTTCTGTAATCGTGAATTCCTTTTTGATTTCCTACTCGGACCATTCCGGCAACGCTCAATCCCATAGCAAACATAAAGGTCATAGAAGCTAAACTCAACGCAATTTGGTTCGCTGCCTGACTGGTGGTTCCAATGTTACCACACAGCCAAATTGCGCCGGTAAATAAAGCCACTTCAAAAAACATTTGCATCGCTGACGGCAATCCCAAGTTAATGATTTTCATAGACATTGATTTACCAATACCTTTTAAACTAAATCCTTCAAAATAAGGTTGGAATTTGGCTTTCGATTTTAGTATCAAATGAAGGAATACCAACATGATAATTCTAGAAATTACTGTTCCTATTGCTGCTCCTACGATGCCCATGGCTGGAAAAATCCAAAAACCATAAATGAACATATAGTTAAAAAAAACGTGAACAACATTACATAAAATATTGGCCCACATGGCATATTTGGTCTCCGATTTACCATCGGCAAATTGTTTGTACCCTTGGAAAATAATCAGTGGAATTAGTGAAAAAGCAACAATATCAATAAATGGTTTCGCCATTTCTACTACTTCTTTGGGCTGACCCATAAAATTAACGATTGGCTTACATAAGTAAATCAATCCAAAAAGCGAAAGACCTAAAATAGTACACAATACCAATCCGTGATGAAAAACGCTACGTCCTTTAACCAGACTGTTTTCTCCATCTGCTTCAGCGATTAAAGGCGTAATGGCCGTAGAAAAACCAATTCCCAACGACATGGCAATAAATATAAAACTATTCCCTAACGAAACCGCTGCGAGTTCTGTTGGCCCTAGTTTACCCACCATCACATTATCGACAATACCCACTAAAGTATGCCCTAGCATCCCTAAAATAATAGGGTATGCCAACTTGATATTCTCTTTAAATTCTCGGGTGTAAACGGACAATGTCATCTAGATGGTTTTAAAAAACATTGGCAAAGGTAAGAACTAGATTTTCTGTAATCGTGTCAATTTTTTAAAAATTTAATTGATTTAAAAAAATATCATAACATTTTAAAAACCAATGAATTACATTAAAAAATTAACACATTTCATTCTTTTTTAACAAAATTTTATCTTTTTCATAAAAACAAAATCCAGAATTCGATGTTTTTATACTAAATCAACAAAATTAAATGTCTTTTATAATGAAAAAATTAAGCCCCTTTTTAGTCTTATTTGCTACCACAACAATTCTATTATTTACAAATAACACCATCGCTCAGGAAAAATCAAAACCGATTGACTACAACAAAGGTTGGAGAGTTGGTGGAGGATTAAGCACAGGAGTACCTCATAATGACGGTTATGATTTTTCAGTAGGTGCTGATACTAGAGTTCAATATGATTTCTCCAAAAAGACCTCTTTATCTCTAACAACTGGATATACTCATCTTTTTAGTAAGGATTTACCAGACTTGGGTTTTGTTCCGTTAAAAGCTGGTTTCAAGTATTTCTTCATCGATAAGTTTTATGGAATGGGAGAAATTGGTGGTGGGATTGGCACACATAAAGGCATGAACAATTTCCTGCTTTTTGCACCATCTATAGGTTATGCAACAAAATACTTTGATGTAAGTTTAAAACACGAGTTTTATCCAGAATTGAATACAGATCAAATTGCCCTTCGCATAGCGTACGGATTTAGATTATAGTATTAAATAAAAAACGCCTTAACAGGCGTTTTTTATTATTATTCAAGTTGTTTTCTATACTCGGCAAAATTAAGTTTTACCTTCTCGTCTAATTCAGGTTCCTTAATATCGGTACGTTTTTGCATTTCTTCCCAAATAATTTTTGCCACAATATACCTTGCCATTTCTTTATCATCGGCTGGAATGATGTACCAAGGCGCGTGAGTTTTTGAAGTTTTATTAATCGCTTCTTCATAATACTTCATATAGTCATCCCAACGTTCGCGCTCTTTCAAATCGCCAGGCGAAAACTTCCAGTGATGTTCCTCTTCTTCTAATCTTCGCAATAAACGTTTGCGCTGCTCTTCTTTACTCAAGTGGAAGAAAAACTTCAAAACTATCGTTCCATTTTGCGAAATATGCTTTTCAAAATTATTGATTTGCTCAAAACGGTTTTCCCAAAACTCAGGAGTGATATCATCCACCGAATCAATTCCAGGTAAATTTTCATTCAAAATATATTCCGGATGAACACGGGTAACCAATACATTTTCATAATATGTACGATTAAACACGGCAAACTTTCCTTTTTCAGGCAAAGCCAAATAATGACGCCACAAATAATCGTGTTCCAGTTCGGTCGAATTGGGCGTTTTAAAACTGTGAACCACTACTCCACGCGGGTTAAATTCTTTAAAAACTTCTCGAATCAAACTGTCTTTCCCCGAAGTATCCATGCCTTGCAAACAAATTAACACACCATATTTATTATGGGCGTACATGACATCCTGTAATTCACTCAATTTCGCTTGTACCTTGTCTAATTTCGCTTCTTTTTCATCGTCATCCGCATCAATATTTAAGTCGGTTGAAATTTTAGATAAATCAATTTTCTCAATTGCTTTAAAATCATCGGGATTAATCGAATTCATATTTCTTGTTTTATATGAGTAAATATAAGTATTTTTAGGAGCTATTTCCTGCTATCGCCTTTATCTCTTCTCTCGTCCCAAAAGACGAGATGCGAGGATATCGGCTCTATCAGGGCTAAACACTCAAGCTAATTTATGGAAAAATTTCTACTTACCGTTTTTTTTAAAATCGCCGGAATTGGTTCGGCTTCAGGAATTGTTTATCAAAATAATTCTATGTATATCATCAGTGATAATTCGGGATTTTTATATGAATACGATATTCATTCTGTTCACTTAAAACAGCATCCTTTAATAAACAATTCAACCGAAAACATTCTTAAAAAAAACAAACCTGATTTTGAAGCCATTGTTTTAAAAGGAAACGAATTACATGTTTTTGGCTCAGGTTCAACTGAAAAAAGAAATAGAAAACTCATTTTCGACACTAAAACACAACAAACTTCCGAAGTTAACTTGGGACCTTTATATCAACAAATTAAAAATGAAACCCATATTTCAGATGACGATTTAAATATTGAAGGCGCATTGTATTACAAAGATGATTTGTATTTGTTTCAACGTGGCAACGGAGCCAACTCAAAAAACGGAATTGCAATAATTAAAAAGGATACTATTCAATTTCAAGCTGTACAACTTCCAAAAATAAAACACGTAGAAGCTACATTTACAGATGCCATACTTGTGGGAGATAAAATTTATTTCTTGGCTGCTGCCGAAGACACTACATCAACCTACAATGATGGCGAAGTACTGGGAAGTATTATTGGTTGTATGGACATAACAACTTTTAAAATTGATTATACGCATCAAATTTCAAACAATCATAAATTTGAAGGTTTAACTTTATTTGAAAATACTAAAGATAAAATTGAGTTTTTACTTTGCGAAGACAATGACAAAGAGGATTTAGAATCTAATATTTACAAGCTAGTTGTAAAAAAATAAAAAATATTTCACTTCCATCCCAACCTTTTTATAAAAATAGTCCTCTTTAGTATAAAGACATCAATTGTGATAAACGAAAACTTAATATTAGCCTGCAAAAAAATGCACCGAGACGCACAACGCGAGGTGTATGAGCTTATGGCTCCTAAATTGTATCGCACTTGCAAGCGCTACCTAAAGAAAGAGGAAGAAATAGAAGAAGTATTGGCCGATGCGTTCTACACTATTTTTACAAAAATGGACCAACTTAAAGAAGTGGGTGCTTTTGAAGCTTGGGCGCGTAAAATAGTAGTAAATCAATGCCTGCATCAGCTGAGAAAAAATGTGAATTTCAATTTGTATTTGGAAGACAATCCGTTTAAAATTCAGCCACAAAGTGCACCCGAAACACAACTAGAGGAAGAAGATTTACTCAATTTGCTCAATTTTATTCCTGAAGGCTGCAAAACTATTTTTAACCTCTTTGCGATTGAAGGTTACAGTCACAAGGAAATAGCAAACATGCTCAACATTTCTGAAGGCACCTCAAAATCACAATTGAATGTGGCCAAAACCAAGTTAAAAGATTTAGTCAACAACTTGTATTATCAAAAAGCAAAGTAAAAATGGAAAATCAAGATAAAATATACGAACAATTTAAAAGCGCTGCAGAAAAAGCAGAGACCAAGGACTTTCCGGGTATGGAAAAAGTTTGGTCCCGTGTCGATGCCAAGCTTGACACAAAAGTGCTGCAGAAACAAAATAACAATTGGCAAAAATTTGGGGTGGCTGCTTCAGTTATTATTATTGCTACAATCATATATCAGTTTACAAAATCGGAAAAAAAAATAGTTACTCCTCAAAATAGCGTTGTAATTATTGATACCGCAAGAATTGTTTCACCTGAACCAATAGTAAATGACAATGCCATTATAAGTAATGAAACTAAAAAGTCTGTCATAAAACCTAATGTCGAAGAAATATTGCAAAACCAAATTACTAAAGCGCAAACCGTAGTGCTAAATGAAGAACCAACTCCTTTAGCTGAAAAAGTAGTTATTACACCTTCAAATAATAACACAAGCTATATTTTAAAAGGTCGTGTTTTTGAAGCTATGGGCGTTAGCAGTTCACCACAAGATAATGAAGACAGTAAAAAAGCTAAAAGTGAGGTTCAGGAGACAAAAAATCCTCCTTTACTTGTGGTGGATGGCAAAGCAATAACAAATAATAGAAAATCGGCCGAAAAAGTACTATCCGAAATCGATAAAGACGATGTAGAAACGATTTACTTAAAAGAACCATTGTACATCATAAATGGAGTTCATTATTCGGAAGAATCATTATTTGGCAAAAATCCAACCAGTCCTTATGCGCCATTAGACCAACAGCAAATTACAAAAACTGAAATTTTGCAAGGTCAGGATGCCATAGAAAAATATGGCAAAAAAGGAGAAAAAGGTGTCGTGATTATAACCACAAAAACAGAAAAACCAGCAGTGCCTAAATAGGCGAAAAACTCAAAATTAATTTTAAATTTTATCTCATGAAAAGCTTAAAAGGTATTTCATTAGCCACAACTATGCTTATATGTTTCGTGGGTCTTGGACAAGAAAAATCAATCAATAGTCAACAATCCAAAACTAATTCATTACAAGGTTTGTCGGGAAAGATAGATGGAATAAATATTATTAAACCTAATTGCAATTCAGGTTGCACAAAAATAACACTAAACTGCAGACCAACTAATTACAATAATGCTCTTTGGATTGTAAATGGTATTGAATATGACAGTATAAACAAATCACCTATAAATCCTGATGACATCGAAAGTATAAATGTAATAAAAGCTATAAATGCTATTTCGCTTTATGGTGTAAAAGGCAAAAAAGGAGTAATCGTTATCAAAACAAAAAAATAACCAAAACCATAATATTATGAAAAACTTAAAATTAATCACCGTAAGTATTATCATGTTGATTACTTGTCAAATATTTGGACAAGACCCGAGCGCTAGCGAACAGGCGAAGCAAAAAACAATCACTGGAATTGTAACAGATGCCTCTGGCCCACTTCCAGGAGTTAATGTTGTGGTAAAAGGAACGCAACGAGGAACGCAAACTGATTTTGACGGTAAATATGCTATCAAAGCATCTGAAGGCGAAAAATTAATTTTTAGCTTCTTAGGAATGCAAAATGAAACTAGAATTATTGGCAAATCAAATGTTGTCAACGTAATGATGAAAGATGACAGTCAGCAATTACAAGAAGTTGTTGTAAGGGCTCTTGGTATAAAAACTTCAAAAAAAGAAATTGGTTATGCAGATCAAACAAATAAATCATCTTCATTATCTGGAAAAATTTCTGGTGTACAAATTACAAATTCTTCAGGAGTAGTTGGAGCTTCCTCAAGGATAGTTTTAAGAGGAAATAGCTCTATCGATGGAAAAGATGGAAAATACATGCAACACGACAACAATCAAAAGCCAAGTCCTAATGACGAAGATTATAACAGCCTGATAGAAAACTCTTTTGAAAGTCCAAAAACAGCTCCGCTTTCTACTTTTTCTATCGATGTCGATAACGCTTCTTACACCAACATTCGCCGTTTCATCAACAACGGGCAAATTGTTCCAAAAGATGCGGTCCGTGTGGAAGAAATGATGAATTTCTTTAAATACCAATATCCACAGCCTAAAGACAATAACCCGTTTTCTATTAATACTGAATATGCAGATTGTCCTTGGAATACTAAAAACAAACTGGTTCGCATAGGTTTACAAGGAAAAAACATTGAAACCGATAATTTGCCAGCTTCTAATTTAGTATTCTTGGTTGACGTTTCAGGTTCAATGAACTCTGATAATAGATTACCACTAGTTATTCAATCTATGAAAATTCTAACTCAACAACTTCGTGAAAAAGATAAAGTGGCTATTGTAGTTTATGCAGGAGCTGCCGGATTGGTCTTACCTCCTACTTCAGGTAGCAACAAGCAAACTATTATCGACGCTTTAGATAAATTACAAGCGGGTGGTAGCACTGCTGGTGGTGCTGGAATTCAATTAGCTTATAAAATTGCTGAAGAAAATTTTATTAAAAACGGAAATAACAGAGTAATTCTAGCTACTGATGGTGATTTTAATGTTGGAATGTCATCAGATGGCGACATGCAAACTTTAATAGAAGAAAAAAGAAAATCAGGCGTGTTTTTAACTTGTTTGGGCTACGGAATGGGTAATTACAAAGACAGCAAACTGGAAACTTTAGCCGATAAAGGCAATGGAAACTATGCCTACATTGATAATATTCAAGAAGCCAATCGTTTCCTTGGAAAAGAATTCAAAGGATCTATGTTTGCTATCGCAAAAGATGTCAAAATTCAAATCGAATTCAATCCGAAACACGTAAAATCGTACCGATTAATTGGCTATGAAAATAGAAAATTACGTCCGGAGGATTTCAAAAACGATGCTATTGATGCTGGTGAATTGGGAAGTAATCATACGGTAACTGCTTTGTATGAAATTATTCCAACAGGTATAAAAAGTGATTTTTTTGATGAGGCTTCGGAATTAAAATATACTAAAGTAGAAGCTTTTCAAAATAAGTATAATGACGAGTTGGCCACCATCAAATTCCGATATAAAAAACCGGATGGAGACAAAAGCATCGAAATGGTTCAGGTAATTGAAAACCAACCCATTCAAATTCAAAACAGTTCTGATGATTTCAAATTCAGTTCTTCAGTAGCTTGGTTCGGATTGAAATTGAGAGATTCTAAATTGGTTGCAAACAAATCATCAAAGGAAATTGAAAAACTAGCACGATTAGGTTTGTCAAACGATACCGACGGCTACAAGGCTGAATTTGTAAGATTGGTGGAAGCTGTGAGATAAATTTTGGTTGATTTGTTTTACGAAAAAAACCCGGCGAGATAAACATCAAGTCGGGTTTTTGTTTTAAAACTGAATGAGAACTTTTGTCCCAACGCCTAATTTACTTTCAAAATCAATTTTACAATCAATCATATCTGCAAAACGTTTTACCAATTGTAGCCCCATGCCTATCCCTTTTTCATTTTCGGTACCATTTGTTGATTGATATGTATTATTGCCAATACTTCTCATTTTTTCAATCGACATACCAACACCTGAATCTTCAATAATCAAGGTATTATCATGGTGATAAAATGAAATTTTTCCATTATTAGGAGTGAATTTTATAGCATTAGAAAGCAAATTTCTAATAATAACCGTAACGATTTCAACATCACAGTTTTTAGTAGAAAAATCATCTAAATCAATAGATACAGTAATATTCTTGTTCTGAATCATACTCTTGTAACATTCTACTATGCTATGAACCAGTTCCGCATAATTTATTTGTACCGGAACAATTGAAACGGTATTGAAATTTAATTTTGTCCAGTTTAAGACGGTTTCAATCATTTCAAGAAGTAGGTTGGATTCCTGATAAATCATCTTTACCATTTCCCGAAACTCATCGTTACTGATATCATTCTGAGTGACCATGGAAGAAATAGCCGATAAATTGGCAATGGGGTTTCTTAAGTCGTGCCCCAAAATAGACAGCATGCGCTCGTTATTCAGATTGATTTTGGTTAATTTTTCCTGAAGCGCCACCTCATTATTAATGTCTACAAAAGCCATAACGAAAAAATTTTCCATAAAGAATGTTTTGATTTCGTACCACTTTTCTTCTTTATTTTTAGGCTTTAATCTGGCTTTAATCTGTACCACTTTTTCGTTTTTCTCAATAGAGTCAAGCAGTTTTGCATTCCATGCTTCTCGTATTTCATTTCGATAGATTTCATCAGGATACAGCAGTTCGTACCAAGTATCGACATCAGGAATATCTTGAGTAGTATAGCCAAATTCCTGAATTAAATTCTGATTAAAAAACAAGCTTTTAAATTGACTGTCAAACGTTTCAATTTCAGTCACAATAAATGGATAAGGCAGATAATTAGCTACTTTAATAATATCCTCTTTCGATTTAAAAAATGATTCCATAACATTCTTTCATCAACTTCACATAAAGTTAATTATAAATAATCTTATAAAGAAAGAATCAAGTTATCCTACAAACTTAAACGACTAAAAGCATCATTATAGTTATAATCTTACAAGTATATCACGAAAAAAAGGGATAAAACACAATTGTTTTACCCCTTTTTCCTTATTTTGTATCTCTCAAATCTTATTTCTCAATCTCACGCATACTGTCCATTTTCTTATGCGCTAAGAAGCCTTTAATATCTTCAAAATGTTCTTTTACGCGTTTGTTTCCAAATTCGAAAACCTTAGTTGCTAATCCGTCTAAGAAATCACGGTCGTGAGAAACTAAAATCAACGTTCCATCAAAATCACGCAATGCGTCTTTGATGATGTCTTTGGTTTTCATATCCAAGTGATTTGAAGGCTCATCCAGAATCAGTAAGTTTACCGGTTCCAATAATAATTTAATCATAGCCAAACGTGTTTTTTCACCTCCAGAAAGCACTTTTACTTTTTTGGTGACATCATCACCATGGAACATAAATGCTCCTAAAATATCTTTAATTTTTGAACGGACATCGCCTACAGCAATATCATCGATAGTTTCAAAAATTGTAGCGTTTCCGTCTAATAAAGCCGCTTGGTTTTGAGCAAAATAACCAATTTGTGAATTGTGACCAATTTCAACACTTCCACTATTGATTTCAATTTCTTTCATGATCGCTTTGATCATGGTTGATTTTCCTTCTCCATTCTTCCCTACGAAAGCAACTTTTTCTCCTCTTTCGATTACGATATTGGCATCTCTGAAAATTTCGTGATCTCCGTATGATTTAGACAACTCTTTCACCACAACAGGATATTGTCCGGAACGAACAGAAGGTGGGAATTTCAATTTTAAGGCTGAATTATCTACTTCATCAACTTGTACAATAACCAGTTTTTCTAACATCTTTACACGTGACTGAACCGCATCTGTTTTAGAAAACGTTCCTCTAAAACGATCAATAAAAGCCTGATTATCGGCAATAAATCTTTGTTGCTCGTCGTACGCTTTTTGTTGGTGCACACGACGGTCTTTTCTTAATTCTAAATAATGAGAATATTTGGCTTTGTAATCGTAAATACGTCCCATGGTAACTTCAATGGTACGGTTGGTAATATTATCGACAAACGCTCTATCGTGTGAAATTACTACAACCGCTTTGGCAGAATTAATCAAAAAGTCCTCTAACCATTGAATACTTTCAATATCCATATGATTGGTAGGCTCATCCAAAAGAATCAAATCCGGTTTTTGCAACAGGATTTTAGCCAATTCAATTCGCATTCTCCAACCTCCTGAAAACTCAGAAGTCTGACGTGTAAAATCTTCACGAACAAAACCCAATCCAATTAATATTTTTTCTACTTCTGCTTCGTAGTTTATCTCTTCAATCGCGTAGAATTTCTCACTTAAGTCGGAAACTCTTTCGATTAATTTCATATAATCATCACTTTCGTAATCGGTACGAACGGTCAACTGATCATTGATTTCGTCAATTTCGGCTTTCATTTTGAAGATTTCACCAAAAGCTTTTGACGTTTCTTCCATAACTGTTGCGCCATCTGTAGTCAGCAAATGTTGAGGCAAATAAGCAATTACGGCTTCTTTCGGTGCCGAAATACTTCCTGTTGACGGTTTGCTTTCACCAGCTATAATCTTTAATAATGTAGATTTTCCTGCACCATTTTTACCCATAAGGGCAATTTTATCATTTTCATTTATAGCAAAAGTTACATCGCTAAAAAGTGTTGTTCCGCCAAATTCTACGGCAATATCGTTAACTGTAATCATTTCTTTAAGATAATAGGTTTTCAGTAAAAATCTAAATTTTACATATTCATTTTAAAATCCTCAATAGCATCGCGAACTTTCATAAAATCATCTTCTTCAATAAATAATTCTATAATTGGAGCGTTTCCAGAATTTTGTTTGTTTTCACGTTGGATAACAGTAACATTCCCTTTTTCAATAACAGTTTGTAAATTTTTGGCAATGCTTTCTTTTCCAGAAAAAATTTTAATAAGTCCCATGTTTGTGTATTTGGATTTTCGAGGTGCAAAGATAGGGTATTTTGAAAATTATTTAATATCAATAACATAATTAATTATACATTAATAAGTATAAGAAAATATTTATATTTTTTTAGATTAAGACGCAACCTTTTTGTAGTTTTATCATCTTAAAAATAAAAACTAACTATTATATGAAAAACACACTACATTCATTTTTAATCATTATTTTCTTATTTTCTGGAATAAATTCTTTTGCTGAGAAAAAATCTAATGAGTATTACGTTTGTCCAACTGCAACTATCAGTTATGCAAGTACGAAATTTTGTAATTCTAACACTAACATACAAGCTGTAAATTTGACGGGAACTGATGCTTATATGGGTGGAACATTTACTTCAACATTTGGGTTAAATATAAATCCTGCTACAGGAGCAATTACTCCGAGTTCAAGCTCTCCTGGATTTTATACTATAACTTACACTATTCCTTCTGGACCAGGCTGTCCAAGTATTTCAGTAACAACAAGTATTGAAATTGTTGAGCAAGTAAATGCTGGTGCAGATGGCACCTTATATGTTTGTGAAAATAACACTTCGCCTATTGATCTATCCAGTATAATAACTGGTGAGCAAGCTGGTGGAACTTGGGTAAGATCATCTGGAGCAGGCGGAATATTTAACGCTGTTGCTGGAACTTTCACATTAACACTTGGAACAACAACATCATCAACTTTCCATTACATTCTTACATCAAATGCACCTTGTATAAATGACTCAAGTTTTGCAACAGTTATTATTGGTTCTCCTCCAACTGGAATTTCTATTTCAGGATCAACAACAATATGCGCCGGAGGTTCTGCTAATTTAACTATTACAGGAACACCAAATACAGTTGTAACATTGACAGATGGTGGTGTCCCAATGAAT
>JASLID010000066.1 GCA_030153045.1 Flavobacterium sp. | reverse complement strand
AAAATGGCTTAAGAGGAGGTATAAAATATGCCGAATTGGCTCAAAAAAACAATGAAAACCACATTTTTGCTTTGGAAAGTGATTCGGGGGGATTTGTTCCAAGAGGTTTTTCGGTTGAAGGATCTGACGCTAATTTGGCTAAAATTTCAAGTTTTAGAAATCTTTTTGAGCCTTATTTTGTTCACAGTTTTACAAAAGGACACGGTGGTTCCGATATTGAACCCTTAACGTCACCCAAATTAGTAAAAGTGGGTTTAAAACCAGATTCACAACGCTATTTCGATTACCATCACGCTGCAAACGATACTTTCGATGCGGTTAACAAAAGAGAATTAGAATTAGGAGCAGCCACAATGACTTCCTTAATTTATTTGATTGATAAGTACGGAATTGAGTAATAGTAAAAGCCCCAAATTGTAATGATTTGGGGCTTTTTTTATTAATGGGTTATCTTAATTATTTCCCCAATCAATCTTTCTAGAGAAATACATCACAGCGCCAAGAATTAAGAATAATCCAATGCTGCCTACTAAAAGCGCATAATTTTCTAATTGAATGATTACAAAAATAAAAGTATACAATGCAGTAAGTGAAAGTCCTATGAATACAGGAAACTTTCTATTCTTTAATATAGATATCGAATATAGGGTAATCATAATGATGACTGAAATTCCTGCGATGATGTAAGCCAAAGCAAAACATGAATGTTCTGTTATCGAAATCAATAAAGTATAAAACATGATTAAAGCCAAACCAATCATACTGTATTGGAAGATATGAATGCCAATTTTGCTGATCGATTGTATCAAAAAGAAGATTAAAAAGGTTAATCCAATTACCAGAAAGCCATATTTTGAAGCACGCTCATTTTGTTGGTACTCGTCTACCGTTTCAATAAGTTTTACACCAAACGAGTATTCGTTTAGATTTGGAATTTTACCCACAAATTGTTGCGAAAATGAACGGTTGATATCTAAAATTTTCCAATCGGCATGAAACCCTTTTTTGTTAATGATTTTCGTAGTGTCGTTGGCCGCAAAAGTGCCTTCAAAACTTGGCGATTCCCAATCAGAGTTTAAATTGATAACGGTTGTTTTTCCAACAGGGATAAATTTTACACTATTGCTTCCGTTGTATTGCATTAAGAAATTGAAATTAATCCTTTCATTAGTCGCCAACGTCTTATAATTGAACACATTTGTTTCAAGAGTGCCATAAAACTTATCTTCTTCTGGTTTCGATTCGAAATTCAGCTTCTCATTATTCAATTTGATATTCAAATCACTTTTGATGCTTTTTAAATTGGTCGTTTTGACTATTATTGTTGCCTTTTCCCAAAGTAAATCTTCATCTTTAATACCCAGTTTTTCAAAATTCGGCTTACCGAAAAAACCATCAAAATTCATACTGGCTGAAAATACTACGTTGTTGTAGATGCCTCTTTTTAGCGACGTATTTTTCTTAACATCAGATTTGTTGTTTAATTTCTCAGGAAAGAAATACGCATAATCAATACTTGCTTTCCTTTCAATTGTAACCACATTAGTTTTTGGGTTGGTTACATTGTATTCTTCATAGGTTTTGTAGGGAACTTTCAATATTGGTCCATAAAAAAAGACATCTTTTCCCCACAGTTGGGCAACTTCTTCAACGACTTCTTTCTTGCGGGTAGAACGCTCTGTTATTAATTCTTTTACAAACTCCAAAGGAATTAATAAAACAAGCGTTAATAAGCCAACCATCATCATTTTAGCGGTTGTAGATTGAAAAAAAGAACCTTTGTTCTGATTTTCGTTTTGCATTTGATTTTCCATTGTTTGATTTTTAAATTTAGATTGTGATTATTGAATTTATCCTTTTGCAGGAAATATTAAATTAGCAACTATGCTGAAGTATAAAATTGCTATTGGGACATTAGCTAAAAGAACCAAGATTTGAATTGCAGTATCTTTTCGATCCTTGGGTTCTGTAATAAATAAATGAATTAGCCAAAAAAGCACTATGCTATTGCAAAAAACAGCCAACAGGATGAAACATAAACCAATGTATATAAGTTCTTCAGTATTTCTAAAAATGAAATAGGAAGCAAGTAAAATTGTTCCGATGGCAAATGAAATGATTGCCATTTTTGTTGAAAAGGGTAGTTGAATAAATTTTTTATAATCTTTCATAATTATTAAATATAAAGTACTTTGAATTTCAAAGTATATGAATAAAAAAATAGTCTAACTTTTTTGAATTAATTTTTCAAGCGCTTCAATATGATCTTGAAATGCTTTTTTTCCTTCTAATGTTGCTCTGTAACTTGTGTTTGGTTTTTTACCAATAAATTGTTTTTCTACCATAATATAATTTTCTGTTTCCAAAGCTTTAGTATGCGAAGCAAGGTTACCATCAGTCACCCCTAAAAGTTCTTTTAGAGTTGAGAAATCGGCAGACTCATTCACCACCAATACCGACATGATTCCCAGTCGGATGCGATGATCAAAAGCTTTGTTTATATTTTGGATAATATTTTTCAATTTTTAATACGTATCAATAACGGTTTCTAATAGGGGTGAATCAACGATTTGCGATGGAGCAACAACATTTTCTTCCAATGGAATATTATTTCCGTATCGTTCTTTCAAAATGGCTTGTACCTTATCGTTTTGCAAATTAAAGCTTTTTAATTTTTCTAATTTACACAATTCTATATTGGCGCCGTTTTTATATATTTTCCAGATTAATTCTGAGCAATAGATTTTATCATCTGACCATTCAAAATACAAATCGTAATTTTTGTTGTTGAATTGTTTTCCGTATTCCTTCATCTTTTTTAAAGTTGAAGCATCTAATGTTTTTTCAGACTTCTTAAGTCTTTTTATCACATAACTTCCGTCTTTACCATGTGTAACCCATTCTTCTAGAGGAGTTATTTTTACAGGTTGAACAGCTTCATAGACAAAATGTTTTCCATTTAGAATATAAATGATTCCACAATGTGAAAACTTTGAATTGGTAGCAATTCGGACAGCTTCGCACTGACTCGACTGTGATGTCTGAAAAATCATGTCACCATCTTTGGTCGAATCTAGTAACTTTTGATTTGATACTTTGAATGTTTTTTCAACTTTTTTATCATCAAAATAGCTCAAAACACTGATCACAGTAAACAGCCCAATTAAAAAAAAGAGTACTTTTTTCATAATTCTACTTCCTATCATATTTATAATACATCATCGCGCCGTAAATAATATGACATATACCAAATCCTAATATCCAGAAATACAATCCAAATCCTGAAAACTCAACAGCTAATAATCCCAAAATAATTTCCGTTATTCCTAAATAGCGAACGTCACGTAAAGTGTATTTGCTGGCATTTAGACAGGCCAAACCATAAAACATTAGAGTTATTGGGGCAATTAATCCGTAATAACCATGTCGAAGTAGGAGTAAAGAGAAAATTCCACCTGTGCAGAAAGGAATTAAAAAATTAATAATTAGTCTTTTAGAAGAAGCGTTCCAGACTTTCTCTCCTTGCTTTTTAGCTTTGTTTATTGTCATAACGCTAGCTGTAACTATAGAAGCGACCAAAACAATAAATGCAGTTAAAATTATCTGTTTAAAAGTCGAGCTTTCCAGCGTGATGTATTCTCCTTCATGTTGCAAAATAAGGCTATTTACATAAGTAGCGCCAATTAATCCGTAAATACCAGCCAAAACTCCTGACAAACCACTTAGCGAAATAAATTGTGTCGATTGCGACATCATGTGCTTGATGTCTTGTATGTCTTTCAGATAATCTTTAGGTTCCATAAAAAGTACTTTGAATAGCAAAGTAAATGATAAAAAAAATAGTTGCCAAATAAAATGACAACTATTTTTTGTTAAATGAATTTATAATTTAAATATTCCACCAATAGCAATTACGGTTTCTACAAACCAAAAATGTTGACTAGCAGTATCAGCACTACTATGGGTAGTTCTAATATCATTCATATTAATATATCCTCCCTTTAATTCGGTTTGAATAAAATAATATTTGAAGAACGTGAAGTTTAAACCGGCTTTGGCAGAAAGACCATAGCCTGAAACATGAAAATCATCGTGACGCTCCTTACCTAAAACTTTAGCATTTGTTTTTGGATATAAAACTCCGGCACCTATACCCTCCGTTACATTGATTTGGAATTTATCAGAATCTAATGTTTTGAATAGTTTTGAAGAAATATCATCAACTCTTGCAATTTCAGCATTTACAAAATTTAAACCATCTGTATGTTCGAAAGTTAAAAACTCCTCAGTTAACAAAACTTGATTATTTGGTAAAGATTCTCCATAAGAGCCCTCATTTGGGTAATATCCTGAATAGTTTACTGCTTTGTTCTGATACATGACATATTTCATATGATCAACTCCAATAGAAACATTATATTTATCTGATATGAAGTAGCCTAAACGGAAATTGGTTTGCGGAATCGTCATTCTAAGAGGATTAACGTAATCACAATGCCAGCCTTTAGGTTTGTCATGCGACTCAACATCATAAAGTGTAAAATTGTAGTCACTACCTTCAAAAGTAATGTCAGATTTAGAGAAACGTTCTCGATTCCCTCCCCAATAAAGGTAAAACTTACCTTTGTTGTGAGCAGTATATTTTTCTGGAATTGTTGTAAGATCTTGGGCAGTAGTTGTTTGAGAAAAAGCGCAAAATAATAGTACAACCATTAAAAATGGATGTTTCATAAGTAGGTATAAGATAAATTAAAAATTATTAATTGTTTGTCTGATTGCCACTAATTTGGTCATTAAACCTTCAAAATAATCAAGGTGTAACATGTTAGCACCATCACTTTTAGCGTTTGCTGGATCGAAATGAGTTTCAATAAAAATTCCATCAACACCCACAGCGATTCCTGCTTTGGCAATAGTTTCTATCATATCAGGGCGACCACCAGTTACTCCAGCTACTTGATTGGGTTGTTGTAACGAATGCGTTACGTCTAAAACAGTGGTTGCTAAGTTTTGCATGGTTGGAATTCCACGGAAATCCACAATCATGTCTTGGTATCCAAACATGGTTCCTCTATCGGTCACCATTACGTTTTCGTTTTGGCAATCCAATACTTTTTGAACGGCATGTTTCATACTTTCCGGACTCATAAATTGTCCTTTTTTCAAGTTTACTGTTTTTCCAGTATTAGCTGCAGCGACAACTAAGTCGGTCTGACGCACTAAAAAAGCAGGGATTTGAAGCACATCCACATAAGCAGCAGCCATAGCAGCATCTTCATTGGTATGAATGTCTGTTACAGTTGGTACTCCGAATTCTTTGGCTACTTTTTCTAAAATTTTTAACGCTTTCTCGTCTCCAATTCCAGAAAAACTATCAATTCTAGAGCGGTTTGCTTTTTTGAATGACCCTTTAAAAACATATGGAATTTGTAACTTATCAGTGATTCCAACTAATTTTTCGGCAATTCTCATGGCCATTTCTTCTCCTTCAATAGCGCATGGACCAGCCA
>JASLID010000062.1 GCA_030153045.1 Flavobacterium sp. | reverse complement strand
TAAACCTCTTTAATTTATTCTTACTTCCCACGACTTAATTTAAAATTTTGGTAAAATTAAGGAAATATACCCGACCGAAAATGTTTTTATCTTTACTTTACGTTTAAATAATTTTTAGGAACGAAAGTTTGGGCATTTTTGCCAGCGTAATTCCTGCTGTTCGTTACAATCTTTTTATTTTATCCTTCTTCCGAAATTTCGAGATGCTCAACATGATAAAATAAAAAGGATTTTCACTTCCATCAGGGTTAAATAACAAACCATTTGAACACCAATACACTTTGGAAAAAATAAAAAAGAACATTCTTGTAGCGCCATTAAACTGGGGCTTGGGTCATGCTACACGTTGTATCCCAATCATTAAAGCATTAGAAGCACAAGGATTTGTACCCATTTTAGCTTCAGATGGTGTAGCATTAGCACTTCTTCGAAAAGAATTTCCTCATTTACAGCACATCGAATTGCCTTCCTATAATATTGAATATCCTGAAAATGGAAAATTCTTTAAATGGAAATTATTGACCAACAGCCCTAAAATGATTCATGCGATTCTTTCGGAAAAAAAGAGAATCAAAAAAATAATTAAAGAGCACAACATTCACGGATTGATATCGGATAACCGATTGGGAGTACGAAGTAAAAAAATTCCTTCAGTATTCATCACCCACCAACTAAATGTCTTAACTGGAAATACCACTTGGTTAACCAGTAAAATGCATCAATGCATTATTAAAAAATTTGATGAATGTTGGGTCCCTGATGTAGATTCAATTCCAAACCTGACAGGGAAATTAGGCCATTTGGACAAAACACCTGACAATATAAAATACATTGGCCCATTAAGTAGGCTTCACAAAAAAGCCTTAGATAAGAAATACGATTTAATGGTTATTTTATCGGGACCAGAACCACAACGTACTTTCTTGGAAGAAAAACTAACGATAGAATTGCAAGCTTATGAAGGGAAAATAGTTTTTATAAAAGGAAAAATCGAACCCGAACAAACCACTGAAGTAAAAAACCACATTACTTTTTACAATTACATGAACACTCTCGAACTGGAAACTACTTTTAACGAAAGTGACATTGTGCTTTGCCGTTCCGGATACACCACCATTATGGATTTGGCTCAATTGGGTAAAAAAGCATTTTTCATACCAACGCCAGGTCAATACGAGCAAGAATATTTGGCCAAAAAATTAAAAAAAGAAGGATTAGTTTCTTATTGCAAACAACATAAATTTAAACTCAAAAGACTTCACGAGGTTCAGCTATACAAAGGTTTAAGAGGTTTTAAAACCAATATTACTTGGAAAGAGCTTTTTCAGCTTTTTCAAGGGTAAAAGAAAACTCAGAACCTTTTCCAAAAGTACTTTCAACGTATATTTTTTCGTCGTGCGCTTCGATAATGTGTTTTACGATTGAAAGTCCAAGACCAGAACCGCCTTCGGAACGAGCGCCACTTTTATCGACCCTGAAAAATCGCTCAAACAAGCGAGGAATGTTATGTTTGGCTATACCTTCACCATTATCAGTAATTCTAATAATAACTTTATTATTGGTTAAATCCTCTATGCCAACCTCTGTAGATCCACCTTGTCGACCGTATTTAATGGAATTCATAATTAAATTCATCATCACCTGCTGAATTTTTTCATAATCACCAAAAACAAAGATCGGGCGGTAGTATTTAGAATCGAAGTTAAGTGTAATATCTTTTTTATTGGCTTTCATTTCAAGCAAATCCATCACGTTTTGAGCCAACTCTATGATGTCAAATTCTTTCATTTCAAGGCTTTCATCGCCCATTTCCAATTTGCCAATCATGTCTAAATCTTCTACAATGTAGACCAATCGCTCCACTCCTTTTTCGGCGCGTTCCAGGTATTTTTTTCGTAAATCTTTGTCTTTGTGTGCCCCATCCAATAAAGTAGAAATATACCCTTGAACAGTAAACAAAGGCGTTTTGAGTTCGTGTGAAACATTTCCTAAAAACTCTCGTCGGTATTCTTCACGGTCTTTAAATCGTTCGATTTCGAGTTTTTTATCGGTGGCGAACTTTTTAACCTGTTTGGTTAAAGTTGCCATATCAGTAGTAATGGATTGATTTTTAAATTCGGACGAATCTAAAAAAGAAATGTCATCGTAGATTTTTTTAACTCTTCGGTAAATGAATCGCTCTACTCTATACTGTAACATGAAAAAGGAAAACACTAAGATCGAAATTCCAAAAATCAGAGTAAACAACACATTAAAGTCAAAGAAAAAATAAGTCAAAATACTAACAAAACCAGTGCCAAATAAAGTAATATACAAAGCAGATTTTACGGCAAACTTATATGTCTTCTTAAAGTTAATACTCATTAAAATTCGAATTTATAGCCTACACCTTTAATGGTTTTGAATAATTCTTCGCCAATTTTTTCACGAAGTTTACGAATATGAACATCGATAGTTCGACCGCCAACAACCACTTCGTTACCCCAAACTTTATCCAGAATTTCTTCTCTTTTAAAGACTTTTCCTGGTTTAGAAGCTAGAAGGTAAAACAATTCGAACTCTTTTCGAGGTAAAATAATTTCCTCACCGTTCTTCACTATTTTATATTCTTCGCGGTTTATTTCGATATTCCCAACATTTAAGTTTTCTGAAGAAGAAGACTCTTCTTCATTCAACCTGCGTAGTAAAGCTTTCACCTTACTTACTAATACCTTAGGTTTTATTGGTTTCGTAATATAGTCATCGGCTCCGGCATCAAAACCAGCTACTTGAGAATAATCTTCGCTACGAGCTGTTAAAAAAGTAATGATGGTTTGACTTAATTCTGGCGTTTTTCTAATAATTTCACAGGCTTCCATTCCGTCCATTTCGGGCATCATGACATCCATAATAATAAGATGTGGCTTGTGTTTTTTCGCTTTATGAACTGCTTCTTTTCCGTTATCGGCAGTATATACATGATAGCCCTCCTGAGATAAATTGTAACCTACAATTTCTAAGATATCTGCTTCATCATCAACTAGTAAGATCCTAATGTCTTTCTTTTTCATAAAGGTAATGTCTGTTTTTTGTGATGTAAAAGTAATTATATTTTGAAAGAAAAGATTGAGGTTACACAAATTTAATACGGTAACATAAACGTAACATAATGAAAACCTAATCGTAACTCAGTGCTAACTTCAAATTTACATTGTACCCATTCCTTTGCACCAAAATAAAACACACAACAATGAAATTCAAATTATCAATTTTATTCTTATTTTTTACCTTATTATCATTTGCGCAAAAAGCAACTATTTCAGGGATTGTATCTGATAAAGATTTAAAAGGAGAAGCGCTTCCGTTTGCCAATGTAACTATTAAAGGTACTTCTTTTGGTGCAACAACTGACATTAATGGAAAATATGCAATTGAAGTTTCTGAAGGTAAACATATCGTAGTATTTAGCTTTTTAGGATACGAGTCTAAAGAAGTTGAATTTAACATTGTAGCCGGAGAGAACAAAACCATTAGCGAATCTATAGGATCAGGTAGTGTTACTATGCAAGATGTAATGGTAAAAGCAACGGTAAGCCGTGAAAAAGAAACAGCTTTATTATTAGAACAAAAGAAAGCAGTCGAAATAAAACAAAGTATTGGCGCTCAGGAAATGTCTAGAAAAGGCGTTAGCGATGTAGAAGAAGGTTTGACAAAAATCACTGGAATTTCTAAAGTAGAATCTAGAGGTCTTTTTGTACGTGGTTTGGAAGATAGATATAACAATTTATTGATAAATGATTTACAAGCGCCTTCTAACAGTCCTTTTACTAAGATAATCCCTTTAGATTTGTTCCCTACTGACATTGTTGGTGTTTTGAATGTGTACAAAACATTCAACCCAAATATTTCAGGTGATTTTGCTGGAGCAACCATTAACATTGAAACAGCACAACCTAAAAGTATCACCAAATTAAATGTCGGTTTCGGGTACACCACTGGAAACAATGGCGAAGATTTCTTAATTCATAGCGACGCTAACAATACCCAAGGGCAGTTAGGACTTAATGGAAAGAACAGAAAGTTATCTTCTGCTTTTGGAACTATACCTTCAGGAAGCAAGTTAACTCCGGAACAATATAATGAGGCGTACAAAAAAAATTCATGGAACGTTGACAAATCATCAAGCCCGATAAATTCAAGCATTGGCTTACTACATTCTGAAAAATTCAGTTTAAACAACAATAATACTTTTAACTACATTTTATCATTAAACAGCGATAATAAATATGTAATTAGAAAAGGAGTAAACAGAACTTTTATTTTAGGAGGTGGAGATTACGACAACAACTTCAACAAAGAAAGCTATAGTTACCAAACATCATCGTCGGCTTTAGTGGGATTGAAATACAGATCAAATCGATTTGACATAGCTTCAAACACCTTTTATTTACGTTCAACCGACAGTAAAATTCAAGATCAGTTAGGATACACTGCAAATCAATCAAGTAATCCGAACGTCTTAATCAGAACGAATCAGTTTGATCAGAACGATTATTTAAACACCCAACTTTTAGGTAATTTAAAAATTACTTCTGATGAAAAACATACTTTAAAAGCTGGCGCTTCGTATGTAAAAACAGCATACCAACAACCTGATAGAAAGTTCATCATTGGTGAAAAAGTGAGTGATACTGAAATTGAAACTCGCTACGGAGGAAATCACCTAAACAGACAATATTTAGATATTAAAGGAAACTATTACACTTCAGGTTTATTAGAATACAACTTCAAATTTAAAGAAACTGCAAGCGGAAAATTCAATCGTTTGTCAGTAGGATATAATGTATTTGCAAACGACTTAAAATCTTCTTACCGAATATTTTCAGGCCAACGTACTATCAACAAAAGCTACACGGCTCCTTTAAATTCAATAGACCAGTTTATTGTTGAAGACATCAATAACGGAATCATAGCTGTAAAAGAAGAATCCAATTCTGATTACAAAGTAAAACTGAATCAACAGGTAAACGCAGGATATGTGAATGCTTTTTTCAACATTGGAAACAAATTTGAAGTTAATGGTGGAGTTAGAGTAGAAAATTCAGATCGTGAAATTAAGCATAGACTCTCTGGTAGTATTATTAATAGTCCTTATTCAAAAATTTCAGATAAAAAACTACACATTTTACCTTCTGTAAACGCCAAGTATGAACTAAACGAAAAAAGCAATTTACGTTTTAGCGGTTCAAAAACCATCACAAGACCAATTACGATGGAATTATTACCATCAACATACATTAGTCCTGACGGAACATCTAAAGTTGGTAATCCGAATTTAAAAGATAGTGATAATTACAACATTGACTTTAAATATGAATTATTCCCTAATGCTAAAGAATTAGTTGCTATTGGTTTATTCGGAAAACATATCAAAAACCCTATCGAAACCATTTTTAAAGGTGGCGCCGGAGGTAGTGGTCAATTAATCACATACGTAAATTCTAAAGAAGCTACTCTTTTTGGAGCAGAAATCGAATTGTTATTGCAATTGGAAAGAATCTCAAAATCGTTAGACAATTTCTCTTTTGGTTTTAATACCTCATTAATGAAAACTGAAGTAAAAGTAGATTATGGTAGCTCTTCACTAGAGAATAGTCCAAAGAGAAAACTACAAGGTGCTTCAGAATGGGTAATTAATTCTGATTTGAAATATGACTTCCAATTCAGCGAAACGATGAAAAATTCGATATCGTTAGTGTATGGTGTTTATGGAGATAGAATTTACGCAATTGGCACGGTTAATACAGACCATATGTATGAAAAACCATTTCAAAAATTAGATTTCATCTGGTCAAGTAAATTATCAGAAAACATCGACGTGAAATTTGCGGTAGACAACATCCTTAATCCGTTATACAAAATGGAAATAGGTCCTGATAGTAAAGTTATTATCAATGAGAAATCATTAGTAACCGAAAGCTATAAAAAAGGCCGAGGATTTTCATTAAATCTTTCTTACACCTTCTAGTAAAAAAGGCCGTTCAGTTGAACGGTCTTTTTTACTATTAAAAGTGATGATTTAACATAGATTTTACATCTCGTTTATCTAATCGTAATAGTACAATAATATTAAGTTAACCCCTTCCTTTATAATCAATTATACATTTGCTTCAAATAAACAACTACAAAAAAGTAAACATGAAAAAATTAGTATTAAGCTTATCTATAGTAGCTTTAACATTAGGAAGTTGTTCGTCAAGCGACGATGAAGGAACAGTACAACCAATTCCAACCGGTCAAATAAGCGGCGAAATAACAACTGCCAAAGTATATCCGTTAGGAAACTATACAATCCAAGGAACTGTAAAAATTAAAAACGGAGGTTCGTTAACTATCGAAGCAGGCTCTACAATCACAGCAAATGGTGGCGATGGTACTCCTGATGCCTTGTTAACAGAAAATGGTGGTAAATTATATTTAAACGGAACAGCAGCACAACCAATTATTTTTACTGAAGCATCTAAAATGCCGGGATCTTGGGGTGGTATCATTATTTTTGGAGATGCGCCAATTGTAGGAGCTAATAGTAATACAACAGCAACATCAGAAGATGGAAATAATTTAGCATATGGAGGTTCAAACCCTACACACAACGGAGGTTCATTAAAATATGTACGTGTAGAATATGCTGGTAAAAAACTGACTGACAACACAAGTGAAATGAATGGTTTCTCATTTTATTCAGTAGGTTCTGGAACAACTCTAGAAAACTTAGTTTCTTACAAAGGAGCTGATGATGGTTTCGAATTTTACGGAGGAACTGTGAGTGCAAAAAACTTGATTTCTTACGGAAATTATGATGATTCTTTCGACTGGCAAGACGGATGGAGAGGACAAGCAAATACAAACTGGTATGCTTACCAAGTAAATACTGGAAACTATGGTATAGAAGTTGAAGCAAAATCAGTAAACAACGCTTTTTGGCCAGTTATTTCAAACATTACACTAGTAAGAGCTGCAGGAACTGTTACTGAAGGAGGAACTTCAGCTGCCGAATACGATGCTATCCAATTTAAAAAAGAAGGAAACGGTGAGTTTACAAATGTTTCAATTTCTGGATACACAACCGCTAATTCAACTGCAGTAAGAATTCAAGATTCAGCAACAAATACAAACCAAGTGAACGGAGGTAAAATAATAATAACTGGAATTAAAATTAACGATGGAACTTCTCAGTTTGCTGCTAAAGATGCATCTTTTACAATAGCATTCCCATCAGGAAAATACACTACAAATTCATCTTCAAATGGTGCTACATTAACTCCTGGCGCTTGGTCTATTGTTAATGGCTCCAGCTTGATTCAATAAATTAAATATAATTTTATTACAAAAATGCTTCAAAGTTATTTTGAAGCATTTTTTTTGGTACACTATTTGAAATAATTTATTACCTTTACATTATTATAGAAATCAATGGCGAAAAATTACTTTTATATTACATCTCTGTTTTTATTATTCTCTTTGAGCATTAACGCTCAGGATAATAAGGATAGTGTATTGACTTCTAAATCCCAAGAACAACCTTTTGAAAATTTAAACATCTATCCTAATCCTGTTGGGAACGATCGTGTTTACATCACTTCAAAGTCATCAGCCCCAAAAGATATTGAAATTTTTGATGTACTGGGCAAACGCGTGATGCAAACCACCATTGCCACAAAAGAGTTAAATGTCGCTTCATTAACTCCAGGTGTTTACATTATAAAAATTAAAGAAGGCGAACTACGAGCTACAAGAAAATTGATTATTAAGTAATTACCCACTTACCTTATTTTTAATTTAAAGTTTTATTTACATAATTCCTTTTCTGATAAAGAAATTACTTGTTATATTTGTTGTCCAATTTTTAAACAAAATTCAAAATGAAAAAAATTTACTTTATAGGTGCTTTATTAGCAACCGCAATGTCTTTTGGACAAACTTTCACGGGAACTTATGATTTTTCAGGGATCCCTGCTAGCGCGACAAACGGAACAACAGATCCAACTCCACCTCCAGTTGTTGCTGGTTTAGTTTTTGGCTCATTCACAGCAGTGGTTCCAAGTACTCCAACTGCATTTACAGGTTCTGGCGGAACAGGTCGTTTTTCTTATCCAAATCAACCTTTAGGAGGTGTTAATGGTGATAACGTTTATGCCAACCAAACAGGATCTTTAGATTTGACAAATTACTTTCAAGTTACGGTTACTCCAAATGGAGGAACAACCTACGATTTGACTGGAATCACATTCAGACACCAAAGATCTTCAACTGGAGTTAGAACTTACGCAGTGAGATCTAGTGTTGATGGATACACTACAAATTTACCCGCTTCTATTAATCCTGCGAATGCAGAATTATCTGTTCAAGCTGGGAATGTTTTTTTTAGAGTTTTAGACGCAACAACATCAGGTCAGAACGGAAGCACTATCACATTAAGTGGCCCAAGTTTTACAGGACTTACTTCTGCAGTAACTTTTAGAGTTTATGGATGGAATGCTGAAGCTTCTGGAGGCACACAAAGTATTGATGATTTTGCTATTTCTGGAAACATTACAAGTTTAAGCATTGAAGAAAACAATATCTCTGGATTAAAAGTATACCCTAACCCTGCTAAAAACGTTTTAAACATTACATCTGATAATTTTGAAACCAAAAACGTTGAAATTTACAATGTTTTAGGAGCTAAAGTAATGACAACTAAAGTAATTAATACTCCTATTAATGTGGCTTCATTAACAAGTGGTGTTTATGTAGTAAAAGTTACTGAAAATGGTAAAACTGCAACCAGAAAATTAGTGATTGAATAATTTGATTTCTATTATATTTAAAGGCCTCAGCATTTCTGAGGCCTTTTTCTTACAAACAATTTCCGCTCAACGAGAATATTAGCATTTGACCTGAATTGTTCTTCAAATCAAAAAAACATTGTCTAATTTTGTACCATAAATCTCTAAACACAAACAATTATGGGAAAAATCTACTCTCTTTTATCTTTCATTTTATTCGCAAACTTAGTTAATGCACAAGGAACCATTTCAAGTTGGAACTTTAACACCAGTACTACAAATGCATCGTCAGGAACTGGTACATTGAGTTTTATTGGCGGTACAGGATCTCCAATTTACATTAATAATAGCGGAACACAGGCGCTAGGTTTTGCAGACTTCCCTAACCTTACAGTAGGTTCAGGAACCGCAGGCATTCGTTTCGCTACAAGTACGGTTGGTTTTTCGGGGATTAGCATTAGTTTTGACACTTATGGACATAATCAATCCTCAAGATGGCAACAATATGAATATACCACCGACGGAACTAATTGGATTATATTGAGTAATAATAATGGGGGACTCACCTCTTCATTTGTTACAAAGATTTTAAACTTTCCTGCGAGCTGTGACAATAACCCGAACTTTGCCTTTAGAATTGTGTCAATATTCAATCCTAGCGGAGGAACACAATATGAACAGGTTCAAGGAGGAGGCTATAATGGCAGTAATGGTAAATGGTACTTTGACAATGTAAGCATATCATATGCAACATTAGGAGTTAAAGAAAATTCAATTTCGAATTTTAAAATACATCCTAACCCAGCTAAGAATGTTTTAAACGTTACATCAGATAATTTTGAAACCAAAAACGTTGAAATTTACAATGTGTTAGGTGCTAAAGTATTGACAACTAAAGTAACTAATGCTCCTATAAATGTAGCTTCATTAACAACTGGTGTCTATGTAGTAAAAGTTACTGAAAATGGTAAAACTGCAACTAGAAAAATAGTAATTGAATAATTCTACTTTTTAAAACACAAAATTAAATCCCGCAAAAGCGGGATTTTTTTATGCAAAAAATTAAAATACGGCTAAAATTAATGAGAAGAATCTAACTAAAATTAGTGAGGGAAAAATAACCATAAAACGCTCTTTTTGAAGCAATTGTGCTTCTTGTCGAAAAAAACATTTCGTTAACGATTAAATTATTTTGTTTGAATTCCTATTACTAGTTTTACCCTGTAAAAGAAAAACAACTAAATAATTACAACATGAAAACTATTTATTTTTTATTATTTTTAAGCCTTACTTTAACAGCAAATGCTAATACAATAGAAAATCCTTCAAGCGAAAATCCAAGCACTAAAGCAGTGCATAAAAGCAGTAACATCTCAGGATTAAAAATTGTTACTTTTGATTCTCAAAAATACGGCAAACACATTTATGTTGTATCTGACATGTACACTAAGAAAAAAATAACTTTCTATAATAATAAAGGAGAAAAAGTATATACTCAAGCCACTGTAGGTTCTCCTATCTATCTTTCTAAATTTGAAAAAGGCAATTATGTCATTAAAATCAAGGAAGGTGGAAAAACAGAAATTAAAGACTTCACAGTAAACTAACAACAAGCTATATAAAACTTAAGGTCTCGCTCTTCGCGGGACTTTTTTATTTCTTTATCTTGTCTATTTTAAACTTATTGAAATCGATTTCAAAACGATAATCATTTCTTCAATGGAGGGAAAGCAGCCCATCATAGTAAAGCTATCAATACAAAATCACATCAATTGAATATTGGTAATTATAAAGACGGTATCTAAATGTTAGTTATTGAAACAGCTGATGAAAAAACAACTTATCAAAAATTAATTTTTCATCTTATTTAACAAAACCGCTGATTTACCTTGGCGGTTTTTTTTCACTTCTTCATTTATAACATCCCGATATATCCTTGCTTTTGAATGCTCCCTGTAATTAGCATTAAAAAACTCACTAAAATTAGTGAGAAGTCAAATACCTATAAAATGCCTTTTTTTAAACAATTATGCTTCTTGTCGAAAAAAACATTGCATTAACGATTAAATTATTTTGTATGAATTCCTATTACTAGTTTTACACTGTAAAAGAAAAACAACTAAATAATTACAACATGAAAGCTATTTATTTTTTATTATTTTTAAGTATTACTTCTTTAGCAAATGCTAACACAATAGAAAATTCTTCAAGTGAAAATCCAAGTAATAAAGTGGTACATAAAAACGATTCAACTTTTAAAACTGAACCTAAAAGCAGTAATATCTCAGGATTAAAAATTGTCACTTGCGATTCTCAAAAATATGGCAGACATATTTATGTTGTATCTGACATGTATACTAAGAAAAAAATTACTTTCTATAATGATAAAGGGGAAAAAGTATATGCTAAAGCAACTGTAGGTTCCCCTATCTATCTTTCTAAATTTGAAAAAGGCAATTATGTCATTAAAATCAAGGAAGGTAAAAAAACAGAAATTAAAGAATTGACTGTAAATTAGTTTTGATCTTCATATTTTAAGAAGCCCTGCATTTTTGTAGGGCTTTTTTATTTTACGTATTTTTGAACCATGCTTACAACTTCCGACATATTTCATATTGGTTCCAAAAAAGAATTCGAGAAAATCACACTGAAGGTTTTCCGATTTCAATACGACAACAATAGCGTTTATCGAGAATTTTGCGAGCTTCTAAAAAAAGACAAAACCAATGTTAAACGTTTAGACGAAATTCCCTTTTTACCGATACAATTCTTTAAAAGTCATGAGGTGTTGAGTTCAACCGAACCAGTCCAAACTACTTTTACCAGCAGTGGCACCACTGGCATGAGTACAAGTAAACATTATGTAACTGATTTAGAATTCTACGAAGAGAGTTACAGATTGGCTTTTAGGCAATTTTATGGCAATATAGAAGATTATACTGTTTTAGCATTATTACCTTCTTATTTAGAGCGAGAAGGTTCTTCTTTGATTCACATGGTAGATGATTTAATTCAGCTGTCTAACAATCCTGAAAGCGGATTTTACCTCAACAATTATGATGAATTAATCGAAAAACTAATTCGATTAGACAATGAAGGTCAAAATGTGATTCTAATAGGCGTGACTTACGCTTTGTTAGATTTGATTGAACAACAAAAATTCAGCCTAAAAAACACTATCATTATGGAAACCGGTGGCATGAAAGGTCGCCGTAAAGAAATTATTAGAGAGGAATTGCATGAAATCTTATGTAAAGGCTTCAGAGTTTCTGAAATTCATTCTGAATATGGCATGACCGAATTACTTTCGCAGGCATATTCTTTAGGAAATGGTATGTTTGAATGTCCTAATTGGATGCAAATTCTAATTAGAGACACTGAAGATGCCTTAACTTATATTGCGGATGGTAAAACCGGAGGTATAAACGTAATTGATTTGGCCAACATCAATTCCTGTTCTTTTATTGCCACTCAAGATTTGGGTAAAATTGTAGGCAATAATTCCTTTGAAGTTTTGGGCCGTTTTGATAATTCGGATATTCGGGGTTGTAATTTGATGGTGATTTGATATCAATTATCTCAACTTTTGTCATTCCGACGAAGGAGGAATCACACATAGCAATCAATTCTATGAGATTCCTCCTTCGTCGGAATGACAAAAAACACGAAAACCCTCACATTTCTGCAAGGGTTTATCATATCTATATTTCAATAAACTATTCTCTTGTAAACAAGAAACTTTGTCCGCCCATATTGATGGCAAATTCATTTTTAGCTTCATTAAATTGAAGTTCAACTCCAGCTTCCTCAGATTTGAATTTGTCTTTGGCAACAGCTTCAAAAGAAAGTGGTGGTCCTTGACCGTCTTGTGGGGTTCCAACAAGAGTTCCATCTTCATTTGTAAAATTGATTTTAATTGGAATTTGTTTACTAGAGAACTTTCCTAGATACACATCTAAAACCGGTTCTTTTTCCAATTCACTTTTTCCTGCCTCCCACACATTATTACTCGGATTCACATCAGGAAAAGAACGATCAGGATCTATTGTAATCGATTCAATTTCTTCGGTTGTATTTACCTTAAATTTCCAATCGGCATTGCGTTGCCAAACCTCAACTGGAAGCTTTAATCGACTCACGACTCCTGATTTTGTTTTTACTTCCAAAACAACTGGCATGGCCATTTTTTCTAAATTTTCGATAGTAACTAAGGCCCCGTTTTTTGGATTGTTTTTTAAGTACTTAATTTTAGTGATTCCTTGATCTAGCCTCCAGTTGTTGACAAACCAAGCTCTCCAAAACCAATTTAAATCTTCTCCGGAAACATTTTCCATAGTTCTAAAAAAGTCGTCTGGTGTAGGATGTTTAAAGGCCCAACGCTCCGCGTAAATTTTAAAAGCCCTGTCAAATCTTTCCGCCCCCAATACTTGTTCACGTAATATCACCAATCCTAATGACGGTTTTTCGTAAGCTAATGTACCTAAATTTTGTTCTTTCATTCCGTCAGGAGATGTCATTATTGGCTCTAAATCCGGACTAGTTATAAAATTAGCACCACGATGCATATTTCTTGGTCTAGACTTATACTCTCCATTATTAAAGTCTGATGAACTCAAAGAATTAATAAAAGTATTCAATCCTTCATCCATCCAAGCGAATAATCGTTCATTAGAACCCACAATCATTGGAAACCAAGTATGACCAAACTCATGGTCTGTCACTTTCCACAAATCTTCTCCTGCAGCTTTCCAATCACAAAAAACGATACCAGGATATTCCATCCCTCCTACATTTCCTGCTACATTTATGGCTGTTGCATAAGGGTATTCTATCCATCTTTTAGAATAATTCTCTATAGAGAATTTTGTATATTCTGTAGATCGACCCCAAGCTTCCTGACCTGCACTTTCAGAAGGATATGCCGAAATAGCCAATGATTTTTTTCCGCTTGGTAAATTAATTTTGGAAGCATCGACAACGAATGCTGATGATGAAGCCCAAGAAATATCTCGTGCGCTTTTAATTTTAAAATGCCAATTTAGTGTTGCTTTTCCAGAAGGTCTTGAACTAGGATTCAACACTTCTTCAGCTGAACGGATAGTTACCGTCTTGTCGCTTTGAGTAGCAATATTCCAACGTTTTTGTTGCTCAGCAGTATATACTTCATTTGGATTAACCAACTCCCCAGAACATACTACAATATGATTAGAAGGCGCGGTAATCGTAACGTCAAAATCTCCATATTCCAAATAGAATTCTCCAGCTCCTAAATAAGGCAATGAGTTCCACCCTTTTACATCATCATACACGCACATTCTTGGATACCATTGTGCCATGGTAAATATTTTTCCGTTTTTGGTTTCTAAAATCCCCATTCTATTAGAACCATAATCAGGGGTGATGAATGAAAATTCAATTTTAAGTTTCACTTTCGCTCCATTAGCTTGTAGTTCTTCTGGTAAGAAAACCTGCATTCGGGTATCTATGATTTCAAATTTGATATCCTTTTCAATAGCCTTCCCATTTTGAACAGAAACCACTTTAATAGATTTTATTTTATGACCACCATCGAAAATTTGTCCTTTATCTCCATTTCTACTTCCTGAAACTGGAATCAAAGACTTTCCGCGAGAATCATTTTTAAATAAATTCTGATCGACATTCATCCACAAAAAAGAAATTTTGTCTGGACTATTGTTGGTGTAAGTCAAGACTTCTGTCCCAACAATCTCATTTTTTTTCTCATTTAAAGTAGCCGTCAATTGATAATCGGCTTTATTTTGCCAATATTTAGCTCCTGGCTGTCCACTTACTGAACGCGTTTCGGTTGCGTTTTTAGTGTAAAAATTAGGTGCGAAAACATCCTGATAATTATACTTTGATGTCGTTTTTGCAGATTGCTCTTGAGCCTGCAGCGTTGAATTCCCTATGCATAAAGCCAATAGAGATGCTCCAACAATAAATTGTTTGTTCATGATTTGATTGATTTTTTTGATTGATGATTAAATATAGTTTTTTAATTTTCGTCTAATTTTTTGGTCATATTAAAACCTACAAATAAAGACACTCCAGCCATTGTAAAAATAGTTGCCGGATATACACCGTTTTCGTTTAATAAGGTATAAGTGGTTAATAGAAGTGCGATAAAAGCACCTATCCCGATACCCATTAACAATAGAGCAAGATTTAAAAGTATTACCTTATAGAAAGGTGATTTACTTTTTGCACCCGGCATAAAAATACTGGCATCTACGCCTTTTTCAATAAGTGCCAAACGTTCTCTGTTTCGAGTTGACAAATAAAGATACATAACGCCAAAAACCGCTGAAAAAAAACTAATCGGAATTAAAATGTCTGCTAACATAATTTGATTGATTTAAAAATTGATAATTATTTATAAGTTCATAAGCTATGACGACAAGAGTTTCGTTTTGGTTACAGAAAAAAGAAAAAATATTTTTTTGACATAAGTTGTAACCTAATTATATGTTTTGTCGTCTTATATGGATATGGCCCATATAGAAGACCAACATTATATCAATTTAATTCTCAACGGAAACCCAAATGCCTTTGCAACTTTGGTTGACCGTTATAAGAATATGGTATATACTTTGGCACTGAAAATGGTAACCAATAAAGAACAAGCAGAAGAAATAGCCCAAGATACTTTTATTAAAATATACAATTCATTAAATAAATTTAAGGGCGAATCTAAATTTTCAACTTGGGTGTATAAAATAACATATAACACATGCCTAGATGCTTTAAAGAAAAGTAAGAGAGAAAAAAAGGTATCTTATATAGAAGATTTTAGCGAACATCAAACCAAAGAACTGGAAAGCATTTTAGACACCATTGATGAAAAAGAAAGAAATCAGGTTATTCAAAATTGTTTAGAAGAATTACCCAAAGACGAAGCCTTTTTATTGACTTTATATTATTTTGATGACCAATCGGTAGATGAAATTTCCAAAGTCATGAACAACAGTGTAAGTAATATTAAAGTAAAACTTTTTAGAACCAGAAAGAAATTGGCTTCCATTTTAAAAAGCCGATTAGAACCCGAAATACTCGATTATTATGAAAGCGAACGAAGATAAACATATAGAAAAATTGGTGGATCAATTCATGAAGGATCATGTTTTAGACACTCCTTCGCTCGATTTTACCTCTAAAGTGATGTCACAAGTCTTAGTCGCTAAAACAAGTGATGTAACTACATACAAACCTTTGATTTCAAAAAAAGGAATGATCACTATTTGCAGTGTGTTGTTGTTTTTAATTGTCTATAGTTTGTTCTATGATAGTGCTCAACCAAGCAAATGGATCCCTCATATTGATTTTATCCCATTTAATAATATAACAGAGCCGTTCCAGTTTTCGAAAGCAACCACTTATAGTGTTGTTCTAACGACCGTCATGTTATTCATACAAATCCCATTTTTAAAAAATTACTACAACAGTAAATTTGAAGCGTAATATCAAACTCATTACAAGCAAAAATGCCTCTCAAGAAATTGAGAGGCATTTTTTATTTATGAGATTGCTTCGTTTCCTCGCAATAATAATTAGTATCTGTAATACTCTGGTTTGTATGGTCCTTGAACTTCTACTCCAATGTAAGCAGCTTGCTCAGCATTTAAAGTTTCTAATTCAACACCTAATTTAGCCAAGTGTAAAGCTGCAACTTTTTCATCTAAATGTTTTGGTAACATATACACTTCATTTTTGTAAGCCGCACTGTTTGTCCATAACTCTAATTGAGCCAACGTTTGATTTGTAAATGAATTACTCATTACAAAACTTGGGTGACCTGTAGCACAACCTAAGTTTACTAAACGACCTTCAGCAAGAATAAGAATGTCTTTTCCTGCGATAGTATATTTGTCAACTTGTGGTTTGATTTCTATTTTTGAAGCACCGTGGTTTTTGTTCAACCAAGCCATGTCAATTTCGTTATCGAAGTGACCAATGTTACAAACGATAGTTTTGTCTTTCATTTGCTCGAAGTGGCTTCCCATTACGATATCTTTATTTCCTGTAGTCGTGATGATGATATCAGCATTTCCAACCACAGTGTTTAATTTTTTCACTTCAAAACCGTCCATAGCCGCTTGTAAAGCACAAATTGGATCGATTTCAGTTACAGTTACGATAGAACCAGCGCCACGGAAAGAAGCCGCAGTACCTTTACCTACGTCACCGTATCCACAAACTACCACTCTTTTACCAGCTAACATTACGTCAGTAGCACGACGGATTGCATCTACAGCTGATTCTTTACAACCGTATTTGTTGTCAAATTTCGATTTAGTAACCGAGTCATTAACGTTGATTGCTGGCATGAATAATGTTCCGTTTTTCATTCTTTCGTACAAACGGTGAACTCCAGTTGTAGTTTCTTCAGATAAACCTTTAATACCAGGAATTAATTCTGGGTAACGGTCAAAAACCATATTTGTTAAATCTCCACCATCATCCAAAATCATGTTCAATGGTTTTCTGTCTTCACCAAAGAATAAAGTTTGTTCAATACACCAGTCAAAAGACTCTTCATCTAAACCTTTCCAAGCATACACTTGAATCCCTGCAGCAGCAATCGCAGCAGCAGCCTGATCCTGAGTCGAGAAAATATTACAAGAAGACCAAGTCACCTCAGCTCCTAAAGCAATTAAAGTTTCGATTAAAACTGCAGTTTGAATCGTCATGTGTAAACATCCTGCAATACGAGCTCCTTTTAACGGCTGGCTCGCACCATATTCAGCACGAAGCGCCATCAAACCTGGCATTTCAGCTTCTGCTAATTCAATTTCTTTTCTTCCCCAAGCAGCAAGATCGATATCTTTTACTTTATACGCCACAAAAGGCAATGTTGTTGTACTCATCTATTTAGTATATTTGTTTTACAAAATGACTGCAAAATTACGCATTTCCTTTTTATTTCCTAAATCATTTTGTTTATTTTGTGAATTGTTTCTATTTCTAATCTTTTGAAAAACAGTAAAATACTAAATGCCATTACATAAAGCCATCAATATTAACCCGTCTACGACCATTTTTCTTTGGAAGATTACTGAAACTTTTGAAGATTTATTTGATGAAGTCCAATTGACAGATATCAATTACATTAGATTAAACACCATGAAATCTGAGCTACACCAACGTGGTTTTTTAAGCGTTCGAAAGCTATTACAACATTGCGGTTACACTGATTTCGATTTGATTTATGATCAAAGTGGCAAACCTTTTTTAAAAGATGGCAAGCACATTTCCATTTCCCACTCGCATGAATTTTCAGCCATCGCTTTAAGTGATGAAAACATTGGGATCGATTTAGAAATCGTAAAAGAAAAAGTGCTTAGAATTGCTCCTCGTTTCATGGATATTTCACATTTAGAAAATCTATCTGAACATGAAATATTAAAAAAAGCGACAGTTGTTTGGGGTGTCAAAGAATCTATTTTCAAACTAAAAAACGAGCCAGGTATAAGTTTTCCAGATCATATTTTTGAAAACCCTTTTTCTTTAACCGATAAAAATTGTACTGCTGAATTGAATTTTAATGAAACCATTCAACAGTACAACATTTATTTTGAGGAAATTAATTCAATCCATAACGAAGAAACTGCTGAAAGCTACATGTTGGTTTGTGCCTTGGAAGCCGAAACTCTTTTTCTGAATTAAATAAACAAAGTATTTAGAACAATCATAAATGCACTTATTGCAACACTAATTATTATTAAATTGAATACTAATTTGTGTTTTTGTTGTGATAAAATTGCGCCATTAACAAAACTGCATGCTAAAACTACGAATGTAAGCTGAATCATTTGAAAAAGAGAAACACCGTTTTGTAAAATATACATCGCTGCTGCTCCACCCAAACAACTTTGTCCAATAATTGCCAAAGTAGTAAATCCTAAATATCCTTCCTCAAAGTCCTGAAATGTTTTTTGATATAGTGTCATAATTTGTGATTTTATTACACAAAGTTACGCTACACATAAAGTTCGAATTTATGATTGAAATCATAAGAAATAAAATTATCGGTACACTTTTCTGTCAATAATTTTAATTTCGTTTTTTTTCTCCAAAGTCTTGATTGCCCGAATCACCGTTTCAACACGAAGTCCGGTCATATCCGCCATTTGTTGTCGGGTTAAATCGATTTTATACCCTTCTTTGGCTTTTACGATTTTAAAAAACTTGATGGAATAATCGATGAGTTTCAGCAACCTGTGTTCAGGTTCTTGCGAAGATATTTCGGCAGCCATAACCGATTTGTAATGCAGTCGTTGCGCTAAATTTTCTATAATTTCTAATGAAACCGAAGCATTTTCTTTAATTAAATTCAAAAAACAAGATTTAGACAATACAAACAACTCACAATCAGTTACCGCAATCGCATGAGCTGGATAAACACGTTCTAAAAACAATGGTGGTTCTCCAAAACTTTGTTTATCATGAAAAAAACCTTGAACAAACTCGCGGCCATCATCATTAAAATTGCACATTTTGACTTCACCGTTGATGATTTGATAATAGTTAACTGGCAGATCACCTTCTTCAAAAATGGTATCTCCTTTTTTATAACTCTTTCTTTTAGCCTTGTATGATTCTAGTAATTCTTCCGTTATCATTTGTATATACTAAGATACTATACAAAAATACCATTAAAATTTTATTGATTTTAAAAAAGGGCTACTTTTACCAAATCAATTCTAATGAAGAAGAAAAGAGTAATGTTTTACAACGAAATTTTATCAGCTAAAAAAAATGGTCAAAAATTATTGGCTATTCTTCTCGATCCTGATAAAATCAAATTGGATTTGGTGGAACCATTAGTCGATAAAATAGTACTATCGCCGGCGACGCATATTTTCATTGGAGGAAGTCATGTCGAAGTAAATATTATAGACGAGTTGATTATCCTATTACGAAGAAAAACCAACTTACCAATACTTCTTTTCCCGGGAAATCCGTCACAAATTTCAAAAGAAGCTGACGCCATTTTATTTCTAACCTTATTATCTGGCAGAAACCCAGATTATTTGATAGAACATCAGGTCAATGCTGTACCTATTCTAAAAAAAACCAAGCTCGAAGTCATTTCAACAGGTTATATTCTTATTGAAAGTGGCACACAAACTGCGGTAGAAAGAGTTAGTAAAACTGACCCAATGAACAGAGAAAACATCGATTATGTTGTTCAAACGGCTCAGGCTGGCGAGTACATTGGCAACAAATTAATGTATCTAGAAGCTGGAAGTGGTGCAAAACACGCTGTCCCATTGGAAATGATTATAAAAGTGACCCAAAACATTAAAATTCCAGTAATTGTAGGTGGCGGAATTCGTTCACAAAAAGCCATTGACGATGCTTATTTAGCAGGTGCCGACGTCGTAGTAATTGGAACCGCTTTTGAAAATGATATGAATTTTTTTAATTCTTAAATTAATTAAGACGCAATATAAAATCAAATGATAGACTTTTTTTTAAACGCATACAAAAATGTTCCACAGTGGCAAATCATTTTAGAAGCCATTGCTTTTGTATTTGGAATACTTAGTGTTTGGTATGCTAAAAAAGAAAATATTTTAGTCTATCCAACTGGGTTAATTGCCACAATAATAAGCGTTTATTTACTCTTCAAAGCAGGTTATCTTGGCGACATGATGATAAATTTATACTTTTCAATCATGAGTGTTTATGGTTGGTGGAATTGGACGAGAAGTAAAAACGAAGATTCGTTAGAAATAACCAGAACCACTCATTTTGAAAAGGTTATAGGCATCTTATTATTTATTATAACCGTTATTGTCGTCGTAGGAATATACAAATACTTTGATTATCAGATAAAACAAGACAATTATTTTGATATTTTTGCATCCGGCATTTTCTTTACTGGTATGTGGTATATGGCCAAAAAGAAAATCGAAAACTGGACATTATGGATTATAGGTGATATTATTGTCGTTCCTTTATATGCCTATAGAGGTCTTGGAATGTTATCGCTTCAATATATTATCTTTACAATATTAGCCATTTCGGCATATTTAGAATGGAGAAAGATCTTAAACAAAAAGAAACTTCAATTATCAAAATAACTCTGTATGGACCGGAAAGTACTGGTAAAACTACGCTTTCTCAACAACTTGCAGAGCACTTCAACACGGTTTGGATTCCCGAATTTGCGCGCGATTATCTTCAAGAAAAATTAGATAATGAGCAAAAAATTTGTGACGAATCCGACATGCTACCTATCGCCATAGGTCAAACTAAAATAGAAAATGAGGCCCTTGAGGTTTCTAATAGATTTTTATTTTGCGACACCAATTCGATGGTAACTAAAGTGTTTTCGGAAATTTTTTATGGTTATTGCGATGAAGAATTGGAAGAGGCTGTAAAAAACCATCATTACGATTTGTTTTTCTTAACCAATATAGATGTTCCTTGGGAAGAAGACGGTTTAAGAGACAGTCCAGACAATCGCGAGCAAACTTTTAAAACCTTCCAAAAAGCGCTCGACGATTATAAAAAGCCTTATATTTTACTGACCGGAAACAAAGAAGAGCGTTTTGAGAAAGCCATAAAAATTGTTGAAGATTTAGAAAAAGCAATTCAAAACGGATTAACGTCGTTTGATTTTGTCGAATTGTATAATCAAAATAAAAATCTTGATGTCATTATAAACCAATTCAAGTTTCTAAAAAAAGGAGTTTCAAAAATTTTTATCGAAAAACCGGCAACCATAAACAATGGTGTCTTTTTATTTTCTGATGCTGAATTTGAAGATTACAACACTATTTTCAATCAAAAAAATACCGAATTTAAAGTTGAAAAATTTGTACCTGCTTCCGGCGCTGCAAGTAGAATGTTTAAATTTTTATCCGATTTCTTATCCGATTTTGAAAGTGAAAAAGAATCGATTAATGCTTACATCAACAGAAAAAACGACAATGCATTGTCTTCCTTTCTAATTGGAATTGAAAAATTTCCGTTTTATACTGATGTTTTAGACCATTTAAAAGAGCATCATTCTGATTTTGAAACCTATAGCAAAGACAAAAAAAGCTATTTGTTTATAAAATCCGTTTTAACAGATTCAAAATACCATTTTATTGACAAACCAAAAGGAGTTTTGCCTTTTCATAAATACGGAAATGCCATTGTAACCCCTGTTGAAGAACATTTAAAAGAAGTTATTGAATATGCTACTAACGAGAACGAAGCAAATATTCATTTTACGATTTCGGAAGAACATTTAGGCTATTTCAATGAAATTATCAACATTGTAAAACCCAAATTAGAAGAGGAAAATCAAAAAAAGATCAACATTAGTTTTTCTTACCAAAACCCAGAAACCGATTCTATTACAATTGACAATGACGGAACTTTGCTAAAAGATTCGAATGGTAATTTAGTATTTAGACCCGGGGGTCATGGTGCTTTATTGCATAATTTAAATGAAAGAGATTCAGATATTATTTTTATAAAAAATATAGACAACGTAAGTCACAATCATTTAAACACTATTTCTTATTATAAAAAAGGACTAGGCGGATTGCTTATCAAAATACAAAAGCAAATTTTTAACTATTTGCATCTATTAGATTCTGAAACGGTTTCAAAAGAACAAATTACTGAAATCAGTAACTTTGTAAAATCAGCCTTATTAACTCCTATTTCTGTCGATTTTGAAGAATTTAGAAAAGAAAGTAAAATAAAAATTCTGAAGTTGATCTTAAATAGGCCTATTAGGGTTTGTGGCATGGTTAAAAACGAAAAAGAGCCAGGCGGCGGACCATTTTGGGTAAAAGAAGAAAACGGTTCTATTTCGCTGCAAATCGTCGAATCGGCTCAAATTGATTTAACAAATACACATCAACTCAAAATTTTTAATGACGCAACACACTTTAATCCGGTAGATATTGTTTGTGGAATTAAAAATTACAAAGGCGAAAAATTTAATTTACTCCAATTTACAAACCCTGAAACAGGTTTTATTGTCGAGAAAAGTAAAAATGGCATCAATTACAAAGCCTACGAACTTCCAGGGCTTTGGAACGGAAGCATGTCTAATTGGATTACCTTGTTTATTGAAGTTCCGTTAGCGACATTCAATCCTGTAAAAACAGTGAATGATTTATTAAAACCAAATCATCAGCCACAATAAAATGGACATTGAACGAGTTATTTCCGAATTAAATTACAAAGCAGTAAGAAGCAGTGGTGCTGGAGGTCAAAATGTAAACAAAGTTTCTTCAAAAGTTGTTTTGTCATTTAATTTGATGGCTTCACAAGCTTTATCTGAAGAAGAAAAAGAATTATTATTGCTGAAATTAGCCACTCGATTAACTTCAGAAAACATATTGATTCTGAACTGTGACGAAGACCGAAGTCAGCTTAAAAATAAGGAAATTGCTACCAAACGGTTTTTGGAAATACTCAAAAAAGCATTAATTATTCCGAAGGAAAGAAAAGCGACTAAAATTCCAAAATCGGTCATTCGAAAACGAATCAAAGACAAAAAGAATATTTCTGAAATTAAGAAAACCAGAAGAAGGCCAGATTTTGATTAATTCTATTTTTTAAACTGATTTAAAGCATTTTTTGTAAAATCAGACAAGACTAATTTTCCAGAAATCGCTGCACGTTCGTACAACAAGGTTTCCCAGTGTGAAGTCCCTTCCCAAAATACTTTTTTCATTTCAGATAAGGCTTCGGGATTATACCCTGCTAATTTAGTAGCAAATGCTTTTAAAGAAGAATCCATGTCTAAAATTGAAGAAAAAACATCGGTATACAACCCTTTTTCAAAAGCCCACTCTGCATTTTTCCATTCGTGAGCCTCGAGTGTTAGTTGTGACATGGCAGTTTTACCAATTTTTCTAGAAACTGCTGGTTCAATTACAAACGGACCAATACCGATGGCAATTTCAGAAAGTTTAATCGAAGCATAATCAGTAGCAAAAACATAATCACAAGCTGAAGCTAATCCTACTCCTCCGCCAACCGCTTTTCCTTGCACACGACCTATAATTAGTTTTTTACAAGTACGCATAGCGTTTATTACATTCGCAAAACCACTAAAAAACGACTTTCCTTCCTCTAAATTAGAAATCGACAATAATTCATCAAATGAAGCGCCTGCGCAAAAAGCACTGTCGCCTCCACTTCGTAAAATGATGATGGAAACCAAATCGTCTTCACTCAAAGCGTGCAACTGATTTGTTAAATCTTTCAATAAATTGCTAGGAAACGAATTACTTGCCGGATGAGAAAAAGTAATCGTGGCAATTTTATTTTCTATTGAAGTTTCTATAATTCCGTTTGAGCTGTCCATATCTGATGTTTTGAAATGTAAATTTAATTAAAAAGCATAAAAAAATCCCGAAAAAATCGGGATTCTTAATTTATTTACCTTTGTTAGCTTCTGCGACATATTTTTCAAGAGCCATTGTCATGGAAGGTGCTTCCGGAGAAGGCGCCATAATATCTACTCTTAATCCGTGCTCTAAAGCTTCTTTTTGGGTTGTACTTCCAAAAACTGCTATGCGAGTATTGTTTTGTTCGAAATCAGGGAAATTTTTAAATAATGATTTTATTCCTGTTGGGCTAAAAAATGCTAAAACATCATAATAAACATCTTTCAAGTCAGACAAATCACTCATTACCGTTTTATAAAACGTTCCTGGAAGCCAATCTAATTTTAAATTGTTTAACGTTTGAGGAACATCCGCATTTAATTGATCCGATGAAGGCAACAAAAACTTTTCGTCTTTGTATTTCTTAAAAAGTGTTGACATGTCGACAAAGTCTTTTTGACCCACGTATATTTTACGTTTTCTGTAAACCACATATTTTTGAAGATAAAAAGCAACTGCTTCCGACTGACAAAAATATCTCAAATCTTCTGGAACCTTGTATCGCATTTCTTCGGCCACTCTAAAAAAATGATCTACTGAATTTTTACTCGTCAAGATAATGGCAGTAAAATTATTCAAATCTATTTTTTGAGCACGCACATCCTTAGCTGAAACTCCTTCAACATGTATAAATGGTCTGAAATCAACTTTTACCTTATGCTTATTTTGTAAATCAAAATATGGAGAGTTCTCTACCTTCGGTTCTGGCTGAGATACTAAAATTGTTTTCACTTTCATATTAACATTTTCTAATGACCTAACTCTTTGTAATTGCATAATACATAAAGTAATAAGGTGCAATTTCAAGTGCGCAAATATATAAAATAAAATAAAACAACTTACTAACTAATACGTTTTGATAATTTTTCAACGAAAATAAGTAAGTCATTGTGTTTATTATTAATAATACAATCAAAACACCAATTATCACGTAAGAATTCATGAAATCAGTGTAATACAAAAATAAATTGATAGGAATTAATAACAAGCCTATGTAAGTTCTATAGCTAACTTTAAACAAATTAAACTGTTCTATGTAATTTTCTATATTAAAAGAAGTAGCAATAATTTTTTCGACCAGAAACTTTGAAAGCACAAAAAAGCTTAAAAAAGTCAGTATTTGAACAAAGGAAATCCAATTTGTTTTAGTGGTATACCCAAAATAAGTTAAAACCAATTGGACAAAAAACGAAAATGAAATCAATTGAACAAAAAATAACAAAATAGTAAACCAACTCATTAAATTACTTGTGTCTTTATATACTTTTAAGTATTTATCACTCACAATTAAGTTAACAAAATCGGCAAATCGATTCTCAAATGCCGTTTTTGCAATAGCCACAACACCAATCGTAACAATAAACAATATTGTTATCCAGTCTTTATTTTCGGCAATTCGAGGAATAAGTTCAAATTTATTCATAGTGCAAAATTACAAAATTTTTAAAGCATTTATTTAATTATAAATTATTTAAGAAACACATTACTTAAAAAGTTTATTTTTGCATCAGATTTACATTTATATGCAAGACGGAATTGTCATTATCCCCACGTATAACGAGATAGAAAACATCGAAACTATTATTCGAGCGGTTTTCTCGTTGCCAAAAAAATTCGATGTTCTCATTGTGGATGACAATTCACCTGATGGCACTTCAAATAAAGTTTCAGCACTTCAGGAAGAATTTCCAAATGCATTATTTTTAGAAAAAAGACAAGGCAAAGCTGGACTAGGAACAGCATATGTTCATGGTTTTAAATGGGCCATGCAACACCATTACGATTATATTTTTGAAATGGATGCCGATTTTTCACACAATCCACAAGATTTAGAAAAACTATACAATGCATGTCATGAAGGTGCCGGAATGGCCATTGGATCTCGATATTTAACTGGGGTTAATGTGGTAAACTGGCCGCTAAACAGAGTTCTAATGTCGTATTTTGCTTCCATTTATGTAAAAATGATTACCGGAATGAAAATTCACGATGCCACAGCAGGGTTTATATGTTACCGCAGAGAAGTATTAGAAACCATTCAACTCGACAAAATAAAGTTTACTGGATACGCGTTTCAAATAGAAATGAAATACAGAACTTTTATCCATAATTTTAAAATTACTGAAGTTCCGATCATTTTTACCGATAGAACCAAAGGAGAATCAAAAATGAGTAATGCCATCATCAAAGAAGCCATTTTTGGTGTCATTATGCTTAGAATAAGAAAAATATTTAACAGACTATAAAAATGAAAACCATTTTAATTAAGAATGCCAAAATTGTCAACGAAGGAAAAATATTTGAAGGCGATGTTCTTATTGAAAATGAATTTATAACTGAAATTGCCGAAAGCATTTCGCCAAAATCATCCGATTGCAAAGTCATTGATGCCGAAGGAAATTACCTCATCCCAGGAATTATCGACGACCAAGTACATTTTCGCGAACCGGGACTAACGCACAAAGGCGATATTGAATCAGAATCTAGAGCTGCCATTGCCGGAGGAATAACTTCTTATATAGAACAACCCAACACCGTACCAAACGCGGTTACTCAGGAATTACTCGAACAAAAATACCAAATTGCAGCACAATCCTCATACGCTAATTATTCGTTTATGATGGGGGCAACCAACGACAATTTAGAAGAGGTTTTAAAAACCAACCCGAAGAATGTCGCTGGAATTAAAATATTTCTAGGTTCATCAACGGGGAATATGTTGGTTGACAATGAAGCAGTTTTAGAAAAAATATTTTCAAGCACACCCATGCTTATAGCCGTGCATTGTGAAGATGAAACGACAATCAAAAACAACTTAGAATATTATAAAGAAATGTACAATGACGATATTCCTATGGAATTTCATCATTTAATTCGCAGCGAAGAAGCTTGTTATATTTCATCATCAAAAGCGGTTGAATTGGCCAAAAAAACTGGCGCGAGATTGCACATTTTTCATATTTCAACAGCTAAGGAAACAGAACTTTTTTCAAACAAAATTCCGTTAGAAGAAAAGAAAATCACCGCCGAGGTTTGTATTCATCATTTGTGGTTTACCAATGACGATTACGCTAAAAAAGGCACTTTCATTAAGTGGAATCCTGCCGTTAAAACACAAGCTGACAAAGATGGTTTATGGAAAGCTCTTCTAGACGACCGAATTGACGTTATTGCAACAGACCACGCACCGCACACTATAGAAGAAAAGAAAAATCCATATACTTCTGCCCCATCAGGCGGCCCATTAGTTCAACATGCTTTAGTAGCTATGTTTGAAGCTTTTCATCAAGGAAAAATTTCGATAGAGAAAATTGTCGAAAAAATGGCACACAATCCGGCTAAAATTTTCAAAATTGACCGTAGAGGATTTATCAAAGAAGGCTTTTATGCCGATTTAGTTATTCTAAATCCTAGAATGCCTTGGAGAGTAAATAAAGAAAACATTTGGTATAAATGTGGTTGGTCTCCATTTGAAGATTATACCTTTACTTCAAGAGTTACACATACATTTGTAAATGGCGAATTAGTTTATAATAATTTTAAAGACAAAGGGATTAAAGCTGGAAAACGCTTAGAATTCAACCGATAACCGATGAAAAAAATCACTTTACTATTATTAATTGTAATCATTAGTGCTTGTTCAAGCAAAAATGAAGTCCAAAAACCTGAAAAACTAATTGATAAAGCCGTAATGGAGAACATTTTATATGACTTAGCATTACTTCAGGCATTAAAAAGCTACAGTCCTCAAAAACTGAAAGACAATAGTATAAATCCTAAAACGTATATTTATCAGAAATACAAAATTGATAGTACCCAATTTGCCGAAAACAACAAATTTTATGCTTCAAAAATGGATGAATACAAACTAATCTTTGACAATGTAGCTGCCAGATTGCAAAAGCAAAAGGCACAAATAGATACGATTATAAAAAAAGAAGAACGAATTAAATCTAAAAAAAATCAAGATTCAGCAAAAAAGGCTATTGCAAAACAAAAAGAGATATTTAAAAAACTTCCTAAAAAAAATGCTAAAGCAGTAAATTAAATTTTGCTTGTATTAATGTAATCACGGATTCTTTCAAATTCAAAGCCCAAGGTATCTTTAATTTTTTCGTTAGAATATCTATTTGAAGCGTGTAACGAATGAGCCAAATCCTTAGTTAGTTCTCTTTTTTTACCAAAAACATTGGCTAAGAGCCAATCTGCTCTCCAAATCATGCTGACAAACAACTTCCCAACATTAATATTGGGTTTTTTCACTTTTAAAACCTCTGCAAGCATAAAAACCAACTCTTTAAAACTAATATTTTCTGAAACAAGAATAAATTTTTGTCCTGTTATATCATTTTTCATTAGTTGACACATTACTTTTACTACATCAGAAACAGTAACAAAACCATTAATACCTTTGGTATAATACACCAATCCGTTTTTAACTTTAGCATAAATTTCACCACTTCCTTCAGTCCAAAAAAGTGGTCCAAGAATCACTCCAGGGTTTACAACCACAACTTTCATACCTTCTTGTTCCGCACGCCATATTTCCATTTCGGCGCCATATTTTGAAATCGCATAATCACTATGTTCTGCTTCGGCATTCCACTCGCCTTCTTCATCAATCAGGGCATTATTTAATTTCATATCTCCCAATGCCGCAATAGAACTGACATGACAGAGTTTTTTAATCTTATTGTCGATACATAAATTGACAATATTAGCAGTTCCTTCAATATTCATCTTTCGCAATCTGTCTTCATCGTTGGGATTGAAAGAAATTAAGGCAGCGCAATGATATACGTATTCAACGTCTTGAAAAGCAATTTCGAGTAAAGGAATATCAAGAATATCCGCTTGACGCCATATTATTTTATAGAATAAATCTGGTTTTTGATATTTTTCAAAAAGCAATTTTACTCTTTCCTTTCCCTGTTCATTTCTGAACATAGCAAACACAATCTGATCCTGCTCTATTAAGTGCAAAACCAAATGCGATCCAACTAATCCTGTTGCTCCAGTAACTAAAATCATGTTTCAAATATAATTAAAGTTAGAGAGTTCCAAAGTCTCAAAGAAACAAAGTTTGCAAAAGCACTGTGATTCACTATCTAGCTCTGATTTCATTTCAAACAAAATCACTATTCCGTTTCGTTATTGAAATTGATTATTACTATTGTCGTTGAATTCTTATCTTTGCCCAAATTAGTTACAAAATGAAGAATATTATAGCCGAATTACAATGGAGAGGACTGGTACACGACATGATGCCAGGAACTGAAGAACAACTAGTAAAAGAAAGCACACCAACTTATATAGGATTTGATCCAACCTCCGATTCATTACACATAGGAAGTTTAGTACCTATTATTTTATTGGTTCATTTGAAAAATTTCGGACACAAGCCTATTGCCTTAATTGGCGGCGCAACAGGTATGATTGGCGATCCTTCTGGAAAATCTGATGAAAGAAATTTGTTGGACGAATTGACTTTAAATAAAAATGTAGCCGGAATAAAAATGGTTTTATCTCGTTTTTTAGACTTCAATTCAACAGAAGCCAACGCTCCTGTTTTAGTAAACAACTATGATTGGATGAAAGATTTCTCATTCATTAATTTCGCTCGTGATGTAGGAAAACGAATCACGGTAAATTACATGATGGCGAAAGATTCAGTAAAAAAACGTTTAAATGGTGATGGTGAAGGGATGTCGTTTACCGAATTCACGTACCAATTAATTCAAGGGTATGATTTTTACCACTTGCATAAAACCCACAAGTGTTTGCTACAAATGGGTGGAAGCGACCAATGGGGGAATATTACTACAGGAACTGAATTGGTTCGCAGAATGAATCATGACGGTGCCAAAGCATTTGCCATGACCTGTCCATTAATCACTAAAGCCGACGGTTCTAAATTTGGAAAATCAGAAAGTGGAAATATTTGGCTTACAGCGGATAAAACTTCTGGATATCAATTCTATCAGTTTTGGTTAAACACCAGTGATGAAGATGCCGAGAAGTATATCAAAATTTTTACTTTCCTTGACAAAGAAACTATTGATAGTTTAATTGAAGAGCACAAACAGGCAGCCCATTTAAGACTTCTACAAAAAAAATTAGCTGAAGAAATTACGATTTTTGTACATGGCAGAGCAGTTCTTGAAGATGCCATCAAAAAATCTGAATTTGTATTCTCTAATTTTACTCTTGCAGATATGGAAGCAGAAGGCGAGGCATTTTTCCTTGATATTTTTTCCGAATTCCCACAACCCGTTTTAAAGAGAAGTGAATTATCCGAAGGCTTAGATGCCACATTGGGCTTATCTGATATAACAAAAATATTTCCTTCTCGTGGAGAAGCTCGAAAAGCTTTAGTGGCAAATGCCGTTTCGGTAAACAAACAAAAAATAACGGTAGAAACAACATTATCAGAAAAGGATGTCTTTTTCGGTAAGTACATTTTAATCCAGTTTGGGAAAAGAAAATATTTTGTAATCAATATACTTAATGAGTAAGTGATTTCAATAAAAACTAATAAAATGAAAAGCTCCAATTGTTTGGGGCTTTTTTTATAACTGTATTTTCTAAAACTTACAAGTGGAAGACCAGTCAATTTTAAGAGTAAGATAAGGTTAATTTAAGTCACTTTAAAACACCTTCCGAAGACGGCTTATTCATTGAGTAAAGTTGATTTTATTAACATTCAAACCGTGATTATTCTTAAAATTTAATCCCATAATTACGTATTCTTTATTTTTTTACGGAAAAACCATATTTATTTATCAAAAAAAATAAATATATTCGCAACCGTTAAACGACTAAAAACCAAAAAATTATGAAATTTAAACTATTTTCCGTGACACTGCTTGCGGTCACGAGTTTTGCATTTGCTCAAGAAAAAGGTTCGTTTTGGAAATCTACTTCTAAAAACAACAAAACAGTTCTTGATGTCAGAATGCAACTCCCAGAAAAAAACCTTTATGATCTAGATTTAACTTCATTAAAATCTAATTTAGCTAATGCACCTCAAAGAAATTCGAATGCCAGAATTTCAAGTACAATTATTTCGTTACCAAACGCTGATGGAATTAATGAGCGTTTCAATGTTTACGAAAACTCTATCATGGATCCAGCTTTAGCTGCTAAATATCCAGACATTAAGTCTTACATCGGGATTGGAATTGACAGTCCAACTTCAACAGTTTATTTCAGTATGTCACCACTTGGATTCAAATCTATGACACTACATGCAGATAAATCAGCTGTTTTTATCGAGCCTTTTTCAAAAGACTTAAAAACATACTCTGTTTATAAAAAATCTGATAAAAAACAAAACTTATCACCTTTTGAATGTAGTGTAATCCATAAAGCAGAACCAAGAATTGGTTCAAACAGTGAGCTTTTAAGACCAAATGCTGATGACTCAACATTAAGAACATTTCGTCTTGCATTATCGACAACTGGAGAGTACACAGCACATTTCGGAGGCACAAAGGCTCTAGCGCTTTCTGCAATGAATGCATCAATGACACGCGTAAATGGTGTGTTTGAAAAAGACTTTTCAGCAAGAATGGTACTAATCCCAAACACTGATGCCGTAATCTACACTAATGCCTCTACTGACCCTTACACATCTAGTTACAACAGCGAATTACAAAGTACCTTAACTTCAGTAATTGGAGAAGCGAACTACGATGTAGGTCATGTATTTGTGAAAGGAACTGATAACGGAAACGCTGGTTGTATAGGATGTGTTTGTGTGAATGGATCTAAAGGAAGTGCATTTACATCAAGCCAGACTCCTTCTGGAGATAATTTTGATATCGACTTTGTTGCTCACGAAATTGGACACCAATTTGGTGCAAACCATACATTTTCTATGAACAATGAGGGCACAGGCGTAAATATGGAACCAGGCTCAGGATCAAGTATTATGGGCTATGCAGGTATTACATCACAAGACATTCAGGCTCATTCTGATGCATACTTTCACGCTGCGAGCATCCAACAAGTTACTAACAATATTAAGGCCAAAACTTGTCAAACCAATACTGCAACCGGAAATGCTGTTCCTACAGCTGGCGCAGGTTTAGATTTTACCATTCCTAAAAGCACTCCATTTATGTTAACCGGTACTGGTACCGATGCTAATGGGGATGCTTTAACTTACAACTGGGAGCAATTTGACAGTGCTTCAAGTTCACAAACAGGAGCAAGTTCAGCAGCAAGTGCAACAAAAACATCTGGACCAACTTTCAGATCATATGATTCATCAACATCTCCGGTGAGATATTTTCCTAGAATGGCTTCTGTATTAACAGGTGCAACAACCACTGCAGGAACCGAAATCACAGTAGAAGCCCTACCATCAGTTGCCAGAACAATGAATTTCAGATTAACTGTTCGTGACAATAGAGCTGGTGGTTCTGCAAACAACTCAGACGACATGGTCGTGACGGTAAACGCAACTGCTGGTCCTTTCGCTGTAACAGCTCCTAACACTGCTGTTTCTTATGTTGGAGGTTCATCACAAGCGATTACTTGGAATGTGGCTGGTACTACTGCAAACGGTGTAAACTGTGCTAACGTAGATATTTTAATTTCAACTAATGCAGGTACAACTTGGACTACTTTATTAGCTGGAACACCAAATGACGGTACAGAAAATGTTACTATTCCTAACACAGCTGGAACTACGAACAGAATTATGATTAAAGGTTCGAATCACATCTTCTTTGATGTTTCAAACACGAACTTTACCATTACTGCAGGCTCTTCAGATACTGTTGCTCCTTCAGCTCCAACAAACTTGGCTGCTTCTGGAACTACACAAACTACAACCAACTTATCTTGGACAGCTTCTACCGACAACGTAGGTGTAACTGGATATGATGTATACAGAGGCACTACATTATTAGGAACCGTAGCTACAACTTCTTATAACGTAACTGGATTAACAGCTTCAACAGCTTATACTTTCTCAGTAAAAGCGAAAGATGCTGCCGGAAATGTTTCTGCTTCAAGCAACACGGTAAATGTTACAACTTTAGATCCTATTGTTGATACAACGGCTCCAACTGCTCCAACTAACTTGGCAGCTTCTGGAACAACTGCAACTTCAACTAACTTATCTTGGACAGCTTCTGCAGATAACGTAGGTGTTACAGGATATGATGTGTATCAAGGGGCTACTCTACTTGGAACTACTGCTTCTACTTCTTACGGAGTAACTGGATTAACAGCTTCAACAGCCTATACTTTCTCTGTAAAAGCGAAAGATGCTGCCGGAAATGTTTCTGCTTCAAGCAATGTAGTAAACGTAACAACTTCTGCGGTAACTATTACTTACTGTGCTTCTCAAGGAGGCAGTGTTGCTGATGAGTTAATTGGAAGAGTTCAAATTGGAACTATCAACAATCCTTCAACTGGAGGAACAGGTTATACTGATTTTACTTCAATTTCTACAAACCTTACCAAAGGAACTTCAACTACCATTACGGTAACTCCAACTTGGACTGGATCTACTTATCCTGAAGGGTATGCTGTATTTATTGACTACAATCAAAACGGTCTATTTACTGATGCTGGCGAATTAGTTTGGTCGAAAGCGGCTGCAACTACAACTCCTGCAACTGGTTCGTTCACGGTTTCTGCTACAGCTGCAACTGGTCCAACTAGAATGAGAGTTTCTATGAAATATAATGGAATTCCAACAGCTTGTGAAGCTTTCCAATACGGGCAAGTAGAAGACTATACAGTTAATTTAGTAGCTGGAACACCAGATACAATTGCGCCTTCTGCTCCAACTAACTTGACTGCTTCTGGAACTACACAAACGACAACCAATTTATCTTGGACAGCTTCTACAGATAATGTTGGTGTTACTGGGTATGATGTATACCAAGGAGCTACTTTAAAAGCTACTGTAGCTACAACTTCGTATGCTGTAACCGGATTAACTGCTGCAACAGCTTATACTTTCTCTGTGAAAGCGAAAGATGCTGCTGGAAATATTTCTGCATCAAGCAACTCGGTGAATGTTACGACTTCATCAACAGCTATTACTTATTGTACTTCTCAAGGAAATAATACAGCTGATGAGAAAATTGGAAGAGTGGCTGTTGGAACAATCAACAACGCATCTACTGGAACAGCTGGATATGAAAATTTCACAGCGATATCTACAAATGCTGCAAGAAGTTCTGCACAGACTATTACTATCACTCCAGCTTGGACAAGTACTGTTTATAGCGAAGGATATGCTGTATTTATCGACTACAACCAAAATGGTGTGTTTACTGATGCGGGTGAAACTGTTTTCACTAAAGCAACTTCTACAGCTACAACAGCGACAGGTTCATTTACAATTCCTGCTACTGCTACTTTAGGAGCAACAAGAATGAGAGTTTCTATGAAATACAATGGAGTTCCTACTTCTTGCGAAGCATTTTCTTATGGTCAGGTAGAAGATTACACCATCAACATTACTTCTGCAGCTAAAGAATTTGAAGCTAAAGAAAACGTTGTTGTAGACATCAAATTATATCCAAACCCAACTTCGTCAATCTTGAATGTAACTTCAGTTTCTGAAAAAGCGACATTTAGAATTTTCAACTTAATAGGTCAAACTGTTGCAGAAGGAAAAATTGCTGACGGAACGATTGATGTTTCTCGCCTAAACAACGGGAATTACATTATGGAAATTTCTGATAATGAAACTTCAATTACAAAACGTTTCATTAAAAACTAATTTCTTAGTTTAATAAAACTGAAAACGCCTTCCTAACCGAAGGCGTTTTTTTATAGAATAAATTACTTAATTTTGGACTTCTTTCAAAAAACAATTTAAATGAAAAAACTCCTTATTTTAACAATTGGAATGATGGGATTAACCGCAACTGCTCAAGAAGACCCGAGCCTAAAAGGCGAACAGGCGAAGCAAATGACGCCTGAATTATTATGGAAATTAGGCCGCATAACACCCGTAGGAATTTCAAACGATGGAAAAAGCATCGTATACAAAGTCGCTACGCCTTCTGTTGAAGAAAACAAGTCAAATACTAAATTTTATTCTATTCCAATAAATGGAGGAAATGCAGTTGAAATTCAGGACCAGAAAGAACTGGTAAAAGACAAAAACATATCACCTGACGGGAGTAAAATAGTATCTCACAAGGAGGTGAAAATAAATAATGTTTCCGGTAAAGATTTTTATCCGGAATTAAAAAAATCGGATGCGCAGGTTTATGACGGATTAGACTATCGTCACTGGGATACTTGGAGAGATGGAACTTACAATCATGTTTTTTTTAGTTCGATTGATGGTAAATCTAAAAAAGACATCATGCCAAATGAAGCTTATGATGCTCCTCAAAAACCTTTTGGTGGTGATGAAGATTATATTTGGTCACCAGATGGAAAAAGCATTATTTATGTTTGCAAGAAAAAAGCAGGCACTGCCTACGCAATAAGCACAAATACAGATTTGTATGAATTTAATTTGGAAACAAATACCACCAAAAACTTAACGGAAACCAACTTAGGGTATGATACACATCCTATTTTTTCTCCTAAGGGTGATTTGTCGTGGTTACAAATGAAACGCGATGGTTTTGAAGCCGATAAAAACGATATCATCGTTCGACATAAAGAGGCAGACATTAATTTAACTGCTGGTTGGGATGGCACTGTTGAGAGTTTCAAATGGAGCCCTGATACCAAAAAAGTCTATTTTGTAGCTGCTGTTGATGGAACCAAACAATTATTTGAGGTTAATTTTCCTGGTTTAACCAGAATTGCTGTAACAGTAAGACAAATTACAAATGGTGATTTTGATGTGACCGAAATAGTTGGTTTTTCAGAAAACAATATAATTGTTGCTCGAAATGACATGAATCATGCTTCAGAAATTTTCTCTTATAATCTAAAGAAAAAATCTTGGAAACAAATCACAAATGTAAATACCGAAACGTATAGCAAATTAGCATTAAGCAAAACCGAAAAACGTTACGTTACTACAACCGATGGTAAAAAAATGGTGGTTTGGGTAATTCTTCCTCCAAATTTTGATAAAACAAAAAAATACCCCACTTTATTATACTGTCAAGGTGGTCCACAAAGTGCATTAACTCAATATTATTCGTACCGTTGGAATTTTCAAACTATAGCCGCTCAAGGTTATATTGTTGTAGCGCCTAACCGTCGCGGAATGCCGGGACATGGCGTAAAATGGAATGAACAAATTTCAGGAGATTGGGGCGGACAAGTAATGGACGATTATTTATCGGCTATTGATGATGTTTCCAAAGAATCATATGTAGACAAAAAACGTTTAGGAGCTGTTGGTGCCAGTTATGGAGGTTATTCAGTATTTCAATTGGCTGGAATTCATAAAAACCGATTCAAAACCTTTATTTCACATTGCGGAATTTTCAACACACAAAGCATGTACGGAACTACTGAAGAGGTTTTCTTTACCAATTGGGATTCCGGTGGTGCATATTGGGAAAAAGACAATGCTATCGCTCAAAAGACATACAATGAGTTCAATCCTATCAATTTAGTAAACAATTGGAATACGCCTATTTTAATTATTCAAGGAGGAAAAGATTACCGCGTTCCAATTGGGCAAGGTCAGGAAGCATTTCAGGCTGCTCAATTAAAAGGAATAAAAAGTCGTTTTTTACTTTTCCCAGAAGAAAATCACTGGGTATTGAAACCACAAAACGCATTGGTTTGGCAACGTGAATTTTTCAAATGGCTAAACGAAACTTTATAAAAAAATACACCCCGAACTCCATTCGGGGTTTTTTATTTCTTAACAAAAGCCTAAATTGCTGTTAAATTAAAAATTAAGTCCGAACAATTTTTAATTTTACAGCCATAATCATTAATCAAAAAGTAAATTATGTTATCATTTCCTTTTAAAAGTATACTTCTAGCTTCCTCAATCGTATTGAGTTCAGCTTCAGTACTTGCGCAAGATAATTTAGTGAATTCATTAAAAATCAATGCAAGCGAAAAAAGTAAAGAATCGTTTAAATTTTCAGATGTAATCAACATCGAAAATACATCTGTAAAAAACCAAGGTTCATCAGGAACATGTTGGAGTTATTCAGCTAATTCATTTTTAGAATCAGAAATGATTAGAATGGGTAAAAAACCAGTTGAATTATCTCAGATTTTCTCTGCGCGTAATGCTTATGTAGAAAAAGGAAGAAACTATGTTCGTATGCACGGTTCTGTAGCTTTGGGTGATGGTGGAGCATTTCACGATGTAATGAACATGTACAAAAAATATGGCGCTGTTCCTCAGTCAGTATATACTGGTTTGAATTATGGTACAGATAAAAATAAATTTTCGGAAATGGGAGCGCTAACAGAAGCTTTCTTAAAAGCGGTTGTAACCAATCCTAATGGAGAATTAACGCCAAACTGGGAAAAAGCCTATGCAGCAATTATTGATTCTTATTTAGGAACAATTCCAAAATCTTTCGATTACAACGGAAAAAAATATACTCCTGAAACTTTTGCTAAAGAAGTGGTAGGTATTAATGCCGATGATTATGTAGAAATTTCTTCATTACAAGAATACCCATATTATACAAAATTTGTTTTGATGGTACCGGACAACTGGTCATTTGATCAAGTGTACAATGTAAAAATGAATGAATTGACTGAAATTATCGATGGTGCTTTAAAGAACGGTTATTCAGTAGCTTGGGCTGGTGATGTGAGCGAAAAAAGCTTCTCATGGAAAAACGGAGTAGCATTTGTACCAGAAAAGAAAATGGACGACATGACTGCCGAAGAAAAAGCTGATTTATTCAATGGCCCTAAAAACGAGTTAGTAGTTACTGAAGAAATGCGTCAAAAAGCTTTCGACAATTACACTACAACTGATGACCACGGAATGCATATTGTTGGTATTTCTAAAGATCAAAACGGTAAAGAATATTACATCGTTAAAAACTCTTGGGGAACTACAAATGACCACAAAGGGTATTTATACATGACTAAAGAATTTGCAAAATACAAAGCAACTGGTATTATGTTGCACAAAAAAGCGGTTCCTGCTGCAATAGCATCAAAATTGAAAATCTAGTTTTCGATTTAAGTAGAAACAAAAAATCCCAATCTTACGATTGGGATTTTTTTATTTATTAACCTCTTGGTTCTTTCATCACAAAAGACTCCATGAATTTTGTAGTGTAGTTTCCAGCTACATAATCTGGCTCGTCCATTAGTTGTCTGTGAAAAGGAATCGTTGTTTTAATTCCTTCAATATAGAACTCATCTAAAGCACGTTTCATCTTACTGATGGCTTCTTCTCTAGTTTGTGCCGTTGTGATCAACTTAGCAATCATAGAGTCGTAATTTGGCGGAATAGTATATCCTGCGTATACGTGAGTATCTAAACGAACTCCGTGACCTCCTGGCGCATGTAAAACTGTAATTTTACCTGGAGAAGGACGGAAATCATTGTAAGGATCTTCAGCGTTGATACGACATTCGATAGAGTGCAATTGTGGTAAATAATTTTTACCAGAAATTGGCACACCAGCCGCTACTAATATTTGCTCACGAATTAAATCGTAGTCGATAACTTGTTCTGTAATAGGGTGCTCTACTTGGATACGAGTATTCATTTCCATAAAGTAGAAATTACGATGCTTGTCTACCAAGAATTCAACTGTTCCAGCGCCTTCATATTTAATATATTCGGCAGCTTTCACAGCAGCTTCTCCCATTTTGTGACGTAATTCGTCAGTCATAAATGGTGAAGGAGTTTCCTCTGTTAATTTTTGGTGACGACGTTGTACTGAACAGTCTCTTTCTGAAAGGTGACATGCTTTACCAAAAGAATCCCCAACAATTTGAATTTCAATATGACGAGGTTCTTCGATTAATTTCTCTAAATACATTCCGTCATTACCAAAAGCAGCAGCAGACTCTTGACGAGCACCTTCCCAAGCTTTTAATAAATCTTCTTGTTTCCAAACAGCACGCATACCTTTACCACCACCACCAGCAGTTGCTTTAAGCATTACTGGGTAACCAAACTCAGCAGCTAATGATTCGGCTTGTTCGTACGATTCTAAAATTCCAACAGAACCCGGAACACATGGTACACCAGCTTCAATCATAGTCGATTTAGCCGAAGCTTTATCTCCCATACGATCGATCATTTCTGGAGAAGCACCAATAAATTTAATGTTGTGTTCTTGACAGATTTTAGAAAACTTAGCATTTTCAGATAAGAATCCGTATCCTGGATGAATTGCATCTGCATTAGTAATTTCTGCAGCGGCAATAATATTTGACATTTTCAAGTAAGACAAGTTACTTGGAGGAGGACCAATACAAACAGCTTCATCTGCAAACTTTACGTGAAGACTATCAGCATCGGCTGTAGAATAAACCGCAACGGTTTTGATTCCCATTTCTTTACAGGTTCTAATCACACGAAGTGCAATTTCTCCCCTGTTTGCAATTAATATTTTTTTAAACATCTTCTTTTAATTTAGAGCATTAGACAATTGATTTTTGATAATTTAGAGCATTAGATTTTCAAGAAATCTAACAATCTAACAATCTAACAATCTAAATTTAAGATGGATCAACTAAGAATAAAGGTTGGTCAAATTCCACTGGAGAAGAATCATCAACTAATACTTTCACGATTTTTCCTGATACTTCAGATTCAATTTCGTTGAAAAGTTTCATAGCTTCAATTACACATAAAACATCACCTTTTCCAATTGTAGAACCTACTTCAACAAACATTGGTTTGTCTGGAGATGGTTTTCTGTAGAAAGTACCAATGATAGGTGATTTAATGGTAATATATTTTGCATTTTCATCAGCCACAGGAGCCACAGCAACTGGCGCAGCTGCGACCGGTGCTATTTGTGCTGGAGCAGCTTGTTGCAATACATTTTGAGCTGGCATTTGTTGTACATACGTCGTTTCTGTAGTTCCTTCAAGAGTAGTTCTAATAGTGATTTTAACATCTCCTGTTTCTAACTTCACTTCGGCTACGCCAGTGTTTGCTACAAATTTGATTAGATTTTGAATTTCTTTTAAATCCATGATTATTTGTTTTAGTTAAGTTTATTGTTTGTTATATGCCCATTTTAAATAAATAGATCCCCATGTGAATCCACCTCCAAATGCTGCAAAAATAAGATTATCTCCTTTTTTAAGTTGACTTTCGAAATCACTTAATAACAATGGCAATGTTGCCGATGTTGTGTTTCCGTATCGTTGAATGTTCATTAACACTTTCGATTCATCCAGATTCATTCTTTGCGCAGTCGCATCGATGATTCTTTTATTGGCTTGGTGTGCAACTAACCAGTTCACGTCATCATGCGTCAAATTGTTACGCTCCATGATTTTTTCACTGACGTCAGCCATTCCAGAAACCGCATATTTAAAAACAGTTTTACCGTCTTGAAATACGGTATGCAAACCATTTTCAACTGTTTCTTTTGAAGCTGGTAAAATAGAACCTCCAGCATCAATTTTTAAATATTCACGACCTATTCCGTCTGAACGTAAAAACTCGTCTTGCAAACCAAGACCTTCAGTATTGGGTTCAAATAAAACAGCACCTGCACCATCTCCAAAGATAATACACGTAGCTCTATCTGTATAATCAATAATGGATGACATTTTATCGGCACCAATTAACAATACTTTTTTGTAACGTCCTGATTGAACATAAGCTGCAGCTGTAGACATTCCGTATAAAAAGCTGGAACAAGCCGCTTGCAAATCATATGCAAAAGCATTAACAGCGCCTATTTGACTCGCTACATAAACACCCGTTGATGCCACAGGCATGTCTGGAGTTGCCGTAGCAAGAATAACCATGTCGATTTCAGCAGGATTAATCCCTGATTTTTCAATTAAATTTTGAGCAGCTTTGATAGCTAAGTAGGATGTTCCTTTTCCTTTTTCTTTTAATATTCTTCTTTCTTTAATACCAGTACGAGTAGTAATCCACTCATCATTAGTATCAATCATGGTTTCTAACACTTGATTTGAAAGAACAAAATCAGGAACATATGCGCCAACGGCAGTAATTGCGGCAGTAATTGTATTCATAAAGTTGAAATAATGCGTCCTTAAAACATATGTTTAAAAAAGACGATGAAGTTACAAAAAAACTTTAAAAAGTAATTATTAACTTCGGTTTTTATTTTTCAGTTATAACCAACAAAAAAACTCTCACGTTGTGAGAGTTGGTTTTTTTCTACAAAAATGTATTAAGCAACAGCTATTTGCTTATCAATTACTACTTGACCTCTGTAGTACATTTTACCTTCATGCCAGTAAGCTCTGTGGTATAAATGTGCCTCACCAGTGATAGGGCAAGTTGCGATTTGAGCAACAGTTGCTTTATAATGAGTTCTTCTTTTGTCTCTTCTTGTTTTGGAGATCTTTCTCTTAGGATGTGCCATTTTGCAAAATTATTTATCCGTTAATAGTTTTTTTAATTCGTCCCAACG
>JASLID010000052.1 GCA_030153045.1 Flavobacterium sp. | reverse complement strand
AACAAAAAAAAGAAAACCCTAGCAATTGCTAGGGTTTTTCATTGTTGGAAAATTCATTAATTATTTTGCTCCTTCTTTCATTCTGCTATATTCATAAATCAAATAGCTTAAATATCCCCATTCGATTGAATTTAATGGATAATTTTTAATGAATTCTGGATTGTCGCCAAATAATTCATTGTAATAATCTTTAAAATCGTCTTTGTGTAACCAAATTACTTTATCTCCTTTTTTTACATAAAAAGATTTAATTACACCACCGCCCATTTGCATTCCTCCAAAGCTTGCGCCAGCAGTTTCGTGAGCATTAGGATCACCGTAAACTTCAATTATACTATTAAAATCAGGGTTTATTAATTGCATCAAATATTCTTTTTGCTCCTTTTTATTTTTTAAAGAAACAATTTGATTTTTGTAATAAACAGTTTCTTTGTTTGTTGCTTTTTTCATGTCTTTTGTTGCCAAACTTCTAATATTGGTAGCATTTTTAAATGCTTTCATTCCTTTTTCAAATTTATTTGGAGCCAAAAATAATTCTGAAATTTGAGCCGCATCAAACTTTTCTTCTTTTCCGCTAACACTATCTTTTAGTTCAATTTCGGAAATTTGACCTTTTTTTCGGTCAATATCTTTAAAATAACCATTAATTGTTCTTCCATCTTTTAAAACAACAGTTGATGTTTTTTTGTTGTCAACAGAAGTAAAAGTTTCTTCAAAAAGATAGGTTTCCATTTCTTTTATTTTTTGTTTTTCATACTTTATTTTCTCAGCTTTTTGAGCAAAAGAGAAAGTTGTAACAAACATTAGCCCTAAAATTGCAATTTTTTTCATTCCTACTTTGTTTTTTTTGTTATAATACTAAAGTAATCTTTTTTGTAACAAAAATTTGATTGATTATAGTTTTTATTGAAAGTAACGAAATTATTCACGTTAAGTTAACAAATAATTGAATCTCAAAGTTATAAATAAAGAAAACCCTAACAATTAGCTAGGGTTTTCTTTATGAATAAAATTTTGTAATTTTTTTGATGATTAATTTAAAGTAACATTAATCATAACATCTTCCTTTTTCTTTTTATAAGATTCAAACATGAACGAACTTTCCGATGTTTTAAAAATCCTGTCTGTAGAAAATTGATGTAATTCAAAATTTTTAATTTCTCTCACATTCAAAATTGAGCCTTTCTCTAATTCTCCTGTTAGATCATTAATTTTAACAGCTGTTAAATAGCCTCCTTTTGTATCTGTATGTCTTACAGGTTCCTCATTTAAATTCAAATCAATATTTTTGACATTATCCATATAAACTATATAATGGTTCCCATTTCCCATAAAATGTTTATAAGACAATCCTCCTTTACCTACTGCGCCAGCTTGATTTTTAGGAATTTTTTTCATCCAAACCAATTCTCCATTTGCTCCAATTTTAGTGGCTAAAACATCACAATAATGATATGAAGTATGATAACTGGCTCTCATTCCGTTCATACCTGGACTATAATGTTCAATGGTAAAATATTGCTCCCCTATTAAAACAACACTGCCATCACTGTTTAATGAAAGGTCTTTTAATTGTAAATCATTAAATGTTGCATTGTCTTTTTTTCGCTCTCTTCTTTCATTTTTTCTGACAGTTTTAGCACTCTCATATTGATTTAAAATTTCAAGAGGAATTTCATGATAAATTGGATCGTGTATTTTTCCTTGTGAGCTTACTTTAAACATCGCTACTCCATCAATATCCTCATGGAATCCTTTGCCATTACTGTAAAAACCGCCACAAACCAAATAGTCATTTGGGGTGTCGAATAACCAGATTCGATTAACAAATTTATCTTTGTTTTCAAGTTTAGAAATCTCGATTTTATTACTTCCAGCTTTTATAAATAGTACCTCAATATGATAATTAGCTACAATCTCTTTAGAGTCTTTAGATTTTTTTATATCACTGTTAGAATCCTCGTTAAAAACTTTTGTTAAAAGGTACAAGTTCCCTTTATTGTCTATCTGATAATCTAAGTTCCTCATTTTGCTTTCCGTATACGGCATTGTAACTTCATTAGATGAAATATTGTTTAATCCTCCATCGTATAAATTAAGTCCCATAATATTATAGCTTTTTTTATCATCCCTCTCTAGCGGTTTTATCTTATATTTAATTAACATGGTTTTTTTATCATGTGATTTAAAAAAAGAAAATTTATCTACCACATTAATGGTAAATGAACTGGCAACTGCTCTCCCTGTAATTTTACCATTTACTTGAATTATTAATTTAGGATTCGTATTAAGTTCACCTTTTAAAAAATCTACTTCAAGCGCAAACAACTGTTCTTTATCATTATCTCCATCCCATGAAGAATAAAAAATATAAAATCTGCTATCTACTTCTAAAACTTCTTCTAAAACAAAGTGTTTAGGAAAAACTTTTTCATATTTCTTCTCACTGATAAACGCTGGCTTCTGAGTGTTGAACTTTTGAATCATCACCTCATCTTTATCAATTTTGATTGTTAGAGCTTCGTTGTCCTTTGCAAAATAAATTTTATCATGCGCATCATAAACTCTGTAAGGTTCACTTACTTTGTATGAATAATCAGACGATAGGGCCTTTTGTGAGTAAACATTGTTGTAAGAGAATACAAATAGTATTAAAATGCAAAATAATTTTTTCATGATTTGGGACTTGTTTTTTGTTAATTTTACGAGGGCAAAAGTAAGTTTTTATTAGACTTTTTATTTAAAAAGTTAAATCAATTTCCCCTCAATAATAACATCTTCAAGTAAATTGCTGCCGAACTCATAAGGTAACTGATAATAAGAAAGTAAAGGTTTGGTAATGATTAAATTAGCATGTTTTCCTTTGGTAATACTACCATGTGTTTCAGAAATCCCCATGGCATAGGCACCATTTATTGTAGCTGCGTTGATAGCTTCTTCTGGAGTCATTTTCATTTTAATACAAGCAGTGGCTACCACAAAATTCATATTTCCAGATGGAGTTGTACCGGGATTAAAATCGGTAGCTAAAGCTAATGGTAATCCTGCTGAAATCATTTTTCTAGCCGGAGTATAAGGAATACTAATAAAATAAGAACAACTTGGAAGTGCTACTGGCATGGTATCGCTATTTTTTAAAACTTCAATATCTTCATCAGTTACAATTTCGAGATGATCTACTGAAAGTGCTCCGTGTTTTACGCAAGCCGCAATCCCATTGATGGCTGTGAATTGGTTGACATGAATTTTAGGAATTAAACCATATTTTTTTCCAGCTTCCATAATTTTTTCTGTTTCTTCAACAGAGAAATAACCTGTTTCCAGAAAAGCATCAATATAATCAGCTAATTTTTCTTCTGCAATTTTAGGAAGCATTTCATTAATAATCAAATCGATATATGCCGAATGGTTTTCTTTGTATTCAGAAGGAAATGCGTGAGCGCCAAGAAAAGTGGCTTTTATTTTTATGGGATAATTTTCAGCTAATTTTTTTATGACCCGAAGCATTTTTAATTCGCCTTCAACGGTTAATCCGTAGCCTGATTTTATTTCGACAGCTCCAGTACCTTGTTGCATGACTTCTTTCAAACGAAATTTCGACTGATTGTAAATTTCTTCTTCAGAAGCTTCGTTGAGTTTTTTAGCTGAATTTAAAATACCACCTCCACGATTGGCAATTTCTTCGTAGCTCAAACCATGAATTCGATCAACAAATTCCTGAACTCTATTTCCTGCATAAACAATATGCGTATGACTATCACACCAAGTTGGAAGTACTACTTTTCCTGTTGCATCAATGGTTTGGTTAACTGTTATTGTTGGACAATTTTCCATAGAACCAAAATCGGTAATCAAATTATCTTCAATCAACAAATAAGCATTGTCAATTTTGGGTAAAATAGCCATTTCGGCTCCTGATACTTTTGTTATATTTTGTTCACGAACTTGAAGTAGTTCTTTGATATTGATGATTAAAATTTTCATACGTATTTAATATTGCTTTTTTTAGGGAATATGGTATCGCTATGAAGAAATTTACCCATAAATGATTGTACATGGAAGTCATAGCGATATCATATGTATTCTTTGTGTAAAAATACTACTGTTTTTTTAATTACAACGGCAATTCTATTCATTAGGAATTTTCCTTATAATTAACATATTTATAGAATATTTGATAAATATTTTAAAATTTTGAATGTAATAAAAAAATAATTTGTTAAATTTGATGTATAATTAATATGCTTTTATTGAAAGCAAATAGATGTCCTCAAGTTAAATAGAATAGAAGTGAGGGCTTAAACAGGAAATATTTTTAGAAAGAATTATAAAATAGATGTTAGTTATTTAATTCAAGAAAAGCTGTCAAGATATATTTTGACAGCTTTTTTTATTTTTGACAAGAAGATTTTGTAATATTACTCCTAAAAATGGTACTGTGCGAAAAATAAAGTATAAAAAAGGCAGGAAAGTTCAACCAACTTATTTAGAATATACAGGACATCACAAAGATGTTGAAACCGAAATGCAACTTTTTGTATATAATGATACTGATTTAACAGAATGTGCTGATAAGCGTTTTGGAGAGTTAGTAAGGAATGTCGATTATGCAAAGGTAAACTGGCTTAACATACATGGTTTAAATGATACTTCGGTTATTCAGGAAATTGGGAATTATTTGAAGGTGGATAACTTTATGTTGGGGGATATTTTAAATACAACGAAGCGCACAAAAATTGAGGAATATCATGATATTCTTTTTTTTAATATCAAATCATTATTACCATCTGAAAATTCAGAGCAGATTAATGTAGAACAGATTAGTTTTTTACTTAAAAATGGAATTTTAATTTCTTTTCAGGAAAAAAGAAGCGATTTCTTTACCCATATTCGCGAACGAATTAGAACACATTCTGGAATTGTTCGTACCAAAAAAGCAGATTATTTGCTCTATATTTTGTTGGATGCCATCATGGAAAACTTCTACATCACAATTGAAAGTGAAGAAGACAAGGTTGATGAATTAATCATTCTATCCAAAATGCATGTCAATCCTATTGTTATTCAAAAAATAGAGCAGCATCGCGATAATTATAATTTCTTGAAGCGTTCCATTATTCCATTGCGCGATTCATTGCATATTATTACGAGTATTAAGGACGACAATGTTTTTAATGCCATCGAGTCTGAAAATTACAGTTTCTTTACTCGATTGTATCAAAAAAGTTTAGAGCTTTTGGAACAAATTGAAGATGATATGACTACTTTGGATAGTGCAACACACTTTTATTTTTCGGCGCAAAGCCAAAAGATGAATGAGATTATGAAAACGTTGACGATTATTTCATCTATCTTTATTCCATTAACTTTTATTGTTGGTGTGTACGGTATGAACTTTGAGAATATGCCCGAACTAGAAACTCAAAACGGTTATTTTGTAGTTCTAGGAATTATGTTTGTGATGATGTTAGGAATGATTTACTACTTTAAAAGGAGAAGATGGTTTTAGGTTAATTAAAAAATAGATTATGAATACATTTATTAGTGCTATTTCTGGAAAAAAATTCCCAAATGAAGATAAAATTTCGGGTAAGAGTATTCGAAAATCTATTTTAGAGATTATACAAAAAGAACATCCGAAATTTTCATCGGATCAGTTTATTTCGATTAGTGAATTGAATGGTTACCGTGAAAGCTATATTTCCAAAATTTTATTGAAAGAAGTTGGTGATCTGACCAAACTTGAACAGACCGTTTTAACGACTTTAAATAAAGAAACGACTATAACCGATAAAGTAGATGAAGAACCTAAAAACTATTCTTTTGGACAACGAATTGCAGATAAAGTAGCTGAATTTGGCGGAAGCTGGACATTTATCATTTCCTTCTTGGTTTTTATAATGTTTTGGATCAGTTTGAATATGTTTATTTATCTGAACAAAGGATTTGACCCGTATCCCTTTATTTTACTCAATTTAATTTTGTCTTGTATTGCGGCTTTACAAGCACCAGTGATTATGATGAGCCAAAATCGCCAGGAAGAAAAAGACCGAGAGCGTGCTAAAAATGACTATATGATCAATCTAAAATCAGAACTGGAAATTAGAATGCTTCATGAAAAAATTGATCATTTGATTATGCATCAGGAAGAGTCTTTGATTGAAATTCAAAGAGTACAAATAGACATGATGAATGATATTATTGAAAGAGTTAAGAAATAATATTTAAAGTATTTTCGAATTCCTATTTATTAGCATTTCATTGGAAATATAAAGACTAAATATATTTCATTCAAATACAACTCCTATTGAAAGCAACAACTACAATACTATTTATTCTTGCATTTTTTTTATATTCAAATCTTGTTTTTTCACAGGAGTGGAAAAATTTAAAATCATATCAAAAAGAAACTGGAAGTTTAACCCTTCAGGATGGCTGTTGGTTGAAAATTAATAGAAAGAGTAATGATGAAATTTGGAAACAAGCGAACTTATTTAATATAAGTATCGAAAATGGAAATGTAAAGTACAAAACCATTAGTCAAATACGTGATTTTTACAGATGGTTTGATGCTGAAAGAGAAAACCTAGGCCACGAAATAAAATGGATTGGAATTACGGTAACAGTAACAGATCAGCTTTCAAAATTAGATTGCGGATTTATACGCTCTTTTATTGTAAGTGACCAAGACGTTCTCTTATTTGCCAATGAAGGTTCTAAAAAAGTATTTGAATTTGCTTTCCCACAATTAAGAGCAGTTTATTTTTCTAAAGAATTAATTAAAGGGGAAACTGCTAAATTTTGGGATTCAGAATATGGTATGAAAGAACAATGTTTGGTTTTAGAGCCTTTATATCAAAAACTATCTAAAAAAGCATTGCGAAAATTAGACCGAATGGCTAAAGGCAAAGGTGTTTTTGCTTTGGCGGTTCCAAAGGAATTAAAATATGTTGGATCAATTGAAGATTGCAAAGTAAGATTTGAGCATGGCAGAAACAAAGTGCTTTTCTTTAACTTGTCAGTTAAAGAAAAGAAAAACCAGACTAAACAGAACTAAATTAGTTTATCTTTTCGAACTTATTTTAAGCCTTACACCATATCTTCCGGTTTAACCCAAGCATCAAAATCTTCAGCAGTTACGTACCCCAAACGAATAGCTTCTTCTTTTAAAGTTGTTCCGTTTTTATGTGCTGTTTGAGCAATTTCGGCCGCTTTGTAATACCCAATTTTAGTATTTAAAGCAGTAACCAGCATTAATGAATTATCGACTAATTCTTTAATTCTCGTATAGTTAGGTTCAATGCCTTGAGCGCAATGCTCGTCGAAAGACAGACAGGCATCACCTAACAATCGTGCCGACTGTAAGAAGTTGGCAGCCATTAGCGGTTTAAAAACATTCAATTCATAATGACCTTGCATGCCACCTACAGAAATGGCTACATCGTTACCCATAACCTGAGCACAAACCATGGTTAGCGCTTCGCATTGTGTTGGATTTACTTTTCCTGGCATAATAGAGGATCCAGGTTCGTTTTCTGGAATTAAGATTTCTCCAATTCCTGAGCGTGGGCCTGATGCTAACATGCGTACATCATTAGCAATTTTGTTTAATGAAACGGCTAATTGTTTCAAAGCACCATGCGTTTCTACAATAGCGTCGTGTGAAGCCAATGCTTCAAATTTGTTTGGTGCAGTTACAAAAGGATGTCCGGTAAATTTTGCAATATATTCGGCTACTTTAACATCATATCCTGTTGGTGCATTTAATCCAGTACCAACGGCCGTTCCGCCCAAAGCTACTTCTGATAAATGAGGTAACGTATTTTTAAGTGCTTTTAATCCGTAGTTTAATTGTGCGACATAACCTGAAATTTCCTGACCTAATGTTAATGGAGTAGCGTCCATAAGATGGGTACGTCCAATTTTTACAACATTCATAAATTCGGTTGATTTAGCTTGAAGCGTATCTCGTAATTTTTCGATACCAGGAATGGTAATTTCTACAACTAATTTGTAAGCGGCAATGTGCATTCCTGTTGGAAATGTATCGTTTGAAGATTGCGATTTGTTTACATCGTCATTGGCTTTGATAAATTGTTCGCCTTCGCCAATTTGATGTCCTGCTAGAACTTGTGCACGATTGGCTATGACTTCGTTTACGTTCATATTACTTTGTGTTCCTGAACCGGTTTGCCAAATGACTAATGGGAATTGGTCATCTAATTTTCCAGCTAAGATTTCATCGCAAACAGCAGCAATAGCATCGCGTTTTTCAATAGGTAAAGCGCCTAAATCGCAGTTGGCATACGCAGCAGCTTTTTTTAGGTAAGCAAATCCTTCAATAATTTCTTTTGGCATGGAAGCCGAAGGACCTATTTTGAAATTATTTCTGGAACGTTCTGTTTGAGCTCCCCAGTATTTATCTGCGGGAACTTTAACTTCGCCCATCGTGTCTTTTTCTATTCTGAATTCCATACTTTTATGATAAATGATGTTTTTAATTGTATTCCCTAGCCCCGATAGTAATGGAAATCCTTTTTATTTTTTCTTTAAAAATGAAAAGATTGCAATGAATAGCGGGAAATAGCTCCTAAATATTCTTTGAGATCCCGAAGCTTCGGGACAGAATGACATTTTATCTATCAAATTTAGTCATTATTAAGTGGTTATGAAAACGTAGTAAAATAATTTCTGATAAATATTGGTTAAGCCAATTATTACTAATACATTTGTATCATATTCAAAATTCCGGAAAATATGTTTGAATTTCAACAGTATTTAGGTTTCATTCTTTTCTTAACAGTATTAACCATGGGTTTTTGGTTATTGTTTTTCCTTGTTGGATTCGTTCAATATTGGATTGGCGGTGCGCTTTGGGAATTATACAAAGAGAAAAGAGCTAAGAAGCAAGAAGAACAATCATTAAATTAATGATGTTTTAAAATAAAAAATCCCCGCCTAAAGCGGGGATTTTTTTGTTATCCCATGAATTCGTTATCGCCGTTTTCAGTTTGACGTTTTGGCTTGTCGTCAGTTTTCTTTTTGTTGAAACGATAGGTAAATGACAAGTTAAATGATCTTCTTCGCCATTGCATTTCGCTATTTGAATTTACGTTTGGCAATTGTAATTCTTGTTTGTTTTTTCTTGAATTGAAAACATCGTTAACATTAAACGATATTGTTCCCATGTCTTTTAATACGTCTTTGCTAAAAGCGACATTAGCACTTGCAATAGCTTTGATGGTTCCTTGTCCGTATTTTTGTGGTGCATTATAATTCGCATTGGTTTGCCATTCTATCTTGTACGGCAATGAAACTTTTGAGGTTACTCTTGCAAACCAAGTGATTGATTCTTTGTCGAAATTTTGTGTAACAACTTCGTTTTTGGTGTTTACATAAGTATAATCTCCTTCGTTTTTATTATTAAATAAATTGAAGTTTCCGTTTAATTTCCACCATTTTTTAAAGTTGTAATTTAGGTTAAATTCAAATCCTAAACGGTCGTTTGTGCCTAAATTAAAAGGAGTATTAATAATTACTGGCGTTTTAATATCAGGTCTTCCTACTACAGTTACAACCTCGCCATTTACAATAATGTCTTCACCATCCACAGTTACGTAAACATAATCGCCACGCTCTTTTCTAACCATTTCCATTGAATCAGTAGTATGGTTGTAGTATAATGAAGTACTTAATGTTATTTTCTCCCATCTTTTTAAGAAACCTAAATCGAATGAATCACTCATAGATGGATTGATGTCTGGATTTCCTTGAAATAAATTAATATTACTGGTGTAAGAGGCAAACGGATTAATTGAACGTCCTCTTGGTCTTGAGATACGCTTGCTGTAATTTAAAGAAACACTACTTTTCTCATTGAATTCATATGTTAAGAAAGCACTTGGAAAAAAGTTGTTGTATTTTTTTGTTTTATAAATGTTTGATGTTAATTGGTTTACTTCAATGCTTGAATCTTCAAATCGAAGTCCTAATAAGTAGGAGAATTTATTGATTTTTGAGCCAAATTGTGCATAAAGAGCATTTACGTTTTCGATGTATTCTAATTTGTTTGTAAAAGCTACGATATTTGTATAAGGACTTGATAAAGACTCACGTTCTTGTACTTGGTAATCAGCTAATAAATTGACATAATTCCCTCTGAAACCAGCTTCAATTTGTGTATTTTCTTTAATAGGCAAAACATAATCCAATTGAATTAAGTTTCTATTCTGTTTATCATCTTTTCGAGTTAATTCAGACGTTAAAAAAGCATCATTGTCGATAATGGTTCCTTCAATGGTAGAATTGTCTTTGTCCTTACTTTGCGAAAATGACCCGTCGATAGAAAGTTTATGTCCTTCCTTTTTGAAGTTTTTTGTAAAATTTGTAGTAAACTCTACGTTTTCACCTTTAGAAGTTAAATCGTTAAATCGTTGTGTAGTATTGACATAATTCCGGTTACTATCATAATTATAATACAACACGTTTTCTAAGTTCCCACCGTTATTATTTCTGTAATTAAAGGCATTGGTCCATGAGGTCGACTTGTCTAAAAAGAGTTCAATTCCAAAATTTAAATTTAATCCTTCACCAAAACGCTCACTTTTTCTACGTTCGTTTAAAACCGATCTTAAACTTCCGTCGGCTACATTAAAATTTTCTTGATCAATTTTTGTTTTACCTGGATTAGTTCGATCATTGTAACCAATGGTAGTAAACAAATTAAACATTTCTTGTTTTAAATTTAAATTGGCAGAAACGCCAGTGTTTTTAGGCTCTCCAACCGAAGCTATAAAAGTTCCGTTAAGTCCTTGATTTTTCCCTTTTTTAAGAATAATGTTTAAAATTCCACCACCACCTTCGGCATCGTAACGAGCTGATGGGTTGGTAACCACTTCTACTTTGTCAATAGCATCAGCAGGAATCATACGTAATGCATCGTTGATATTGATGGCGTTTGATGGCTTTCCGTCAATTAAAATTCTAACATTTTCGTTTCCACGTAATGAAACCGCACCTTCAGCATCAACAGTAACCGATGGAATATTGTCTAAAACATCGCTAACAGTTCCGCCTCGAACCATGATGTCTTTTCCAACAGTGTATACTTTTTTGTCCAGTTTAATATCGACAGAAGTCTTTTCGACACGAATTTCAACAGCATCTAGTTGTTTTGCTTCATCTTCGAGGGCAATTACCCCTAAGTTTATATCTTCATTCAAAGATTTTCCTTTGATTTCAATCGTTTTAAATGAAATGTACTCGTATTTTATATTGTAAGTTCCCGGATTAACAGCGATTTTAAATTCGCCTTTAGTATCTGTAATTCCTCCAGAAACAACTTTATTTGTGTTGAAATCAGTTAAAGTTATTGTGGCGTATTCAAGCGGTAATGAACTTGTTTTTTCGATGATTTTACCAGAAATGGTAATTTTTTTTCCATCTGGTTTTTGTTGCGCAAAAAGAATCGTAACATTTAATAATAAAAATAAAACTGAAATATTTTTTATAACCTTCATAAATACATTTTAGAAGGACAAAAATAAGATTCATAAAATTTTATTATGCCAAAGTATTGTTAAATGGGATTTTTAAAGTATTTCATTAATTTTTTCGGTGGGTCTTGCAATGACAGCTTTGTTCCCATTTACAATTATGGGTCTTTCGATTAGCTTTGGATTTTGAATCATGGCTTCGATAATTTCATCTTCAGAAAGACTTTTGTTTTTATAGTTTTCTACCCAAATGCTTTCTTTTTTTCGAACCAAATCTATAGCTGGAATGTTTAATTTTTTGAGTAATTCTTTCAATTCTGGTTTAGTTGGGGTGTTCTCTAAATAGTTTATAACTTGAAATTCTTGTTTTGTGTTTTCAAGAAAACAAACTCCATCTCTAGATTTTGAACAACGTGAATTATGGTAAATGGTAATCATTTTTAAGTTTATTTGATTTATACTGAATAGTTGATTAAATTGTAACAAAATTAAGTGTTTTGCTACTTATTTCAATAACCCAAACCAACGATTATGTTTTTATTAAAAGCTTTTAAACCAGAAAATCATTTTTGGAAATACATTATTGGATTCCTAATTATTGTTGTCGCATCAACCATTGGTCAATTGCCATTGATGTTCGCCGTGATGGCAAAGTTAGCTGCAGATGGCAAAAGCCTTTTTGGCATTGATGAATCAACTTTAATGACCGTTTTAGAAAAGAACACCACGCTTTTTTTAATGTTATTTTCTTTTTTAGTGGCTCTTGGCGGAATTGTATTAGCACTTAAATTGCACAAACAAAAGTTAATTGATATTACTACTTATAGAAGTAAAATAGATTGGAATAGAGTCTTTTTCTCTTTTGGATTATGGGCAACCTTCCAAGTTGTTGTAACCGTTATAGCATTTTATACAGCCCCAGAAGATTATGTTTGGAATTTTAAATTACAACCATTTTTAATTTTGCTAGTGATAGCGACAGTAATGATTCCAATACAAACCAGCGTTGAAGAATTTGTTTTCAGAGGTTATTTAATGCAAGGATTTGGATTGTTAGCTAAAAACAAATGGTTTCCGTTGTTGTTAACATCAGTTATTTTTGGAGGAATGCATTTTGCCAATCCCGAAGTCGAAAAAATGGGGAGCATTACCATGGTTTATTACATAGGTACAGGATTATTTTTAGGCATCATAACTTTAATGGATGATGGATTAGAGTTGACTCTAGGCTTTCATGCCGCAAATAATTTACTAACGGCATTGCTGGTAACTTCTGAGTGGACAGCTTTTCAAACACATTCGGTATTAAAAGATGTTTCAACGCCAAGCGCTGGTTTTGAAATTATATTTCCAGTTGTTGTGATTTTTCCTATTTTACTTTTCGTTTTTTCTAAAAAATACAATTGGAATAACTGGAAAGAAAAATTGACAGGTAAAATTGAAGCCCCAAAATTAGAACCGATTGAAACTCTTGAAAATGAATCAACCCACTTATCATAACATACATTCAAAGTTCAAATTCAATGGATCACATTGTAATAAGTCAGCACTGATTCGTATAGCAAATGATTATATAGATTCTGGGCTAGAGTTTGAAAAAGATTGTGGTGCTTTTATTTTAGATTGGTTTGATGACAAATCCTTCGTAAATGTTCAAACTTCAGGAACCACAGGAAAACCTAAAATTATTGAAATTGAAAAACAAGCCATGGTTAATTCTGCTTTGGCAACTGGTGATTTTTTTCAATTACATTCAGGAAATACTTCACTTTGTTGTTTGCCCGTAAAATTTATTGCTGGTAAAATGATGCTGGTTCGTGCCTTTGTTTTGGGTTTAGAATTAGATTTTGTGGAACCCAATTCAAATCCGCTTGATAAATCAGAAAAGAAATACGATTTTGTGGCGATGGTTCCGTTGCAGGTGGAAAACTCATTAGATAAGTTACATGAAATTAAAAAACTGATTATTGGTGGAGCAAAAATAAATCATGACCTAGAAAACAAGCTTATGGCATCAGGGTGTGAAGTTTTTGAAACCTATAGTATGACTGAAACCGTTACTCATATTGCACTGAAAAGAGTAGGAGAGAAGGTTTTTAAAGTGTTGCCAAATGTTGTTATTTCACAAGATGAGAGAAATTGTTTGGTGATTGACGCCCCAAAATTAAATTCTCAAAAAATTGTAACGAACGATATTGTTGAATTATTTTCGGCGTCAGAATTTAGTTGGCTTGGTCGTTATGATAATGTTATAAATAGTGGTGGAATTAAACTATTCCCTGAGCAAATTGAAGAAAAACTTTCAACTAAAATCGACAAGCGTTTTTTTGTAGGAGGTTTACCTGACGAAAAATTAGGAGAAAAGTTGGTGCTTATAGTTGAAGGAAAAAAAGCAATAATTGATGATGTAATTTTCGACACCCTTTCAAAATTTGAAAAGCCCAAACAAATTTATTTTGTCTCTGAATTTCCAGAAACCAAAACAGGTAAAATCAAACGAAAGGAAATTTTGCAATCCATTATTAAATAAGAAATCCATTCAAAAGAATGGATTTCTTATTTGTAATATGATTTTATGTTAAATACCAATTTCTACTTGAAAACGTAAATACCAATTGTTTTTTGTATTTCCGTTAATGTAGCTCAACGTATCATAGGTTAGTTCACTTTGTAACTTGAAAGTATGTTCCCAAATATATTTTGTAACACCAACACTATATTGTTTGGCATTTGGTGCTAACGCTTTAATATCTTCGTGTACCTTTTGAATAGAGTACCTTCCAATAAATTCATAATTTGATGGAGTGTTATAACTTAATTGATAATCAAAACCGTTACCAGTAAAAACATAATTACTTTCGGTTAAATCGTCAGGATTAAAAGTTATTGCATTCTTACTTGTTGATCTAGACATGTAACTTGCCATAGCGGCCCAACCATTATATTTAAGCATTCCGTCTAATAAAACAGATTTCATAGTTCTTTTTTCAAACAAATCATTACCCAATTGTCCTTGTGTTCTTCGGGCATGATTGTTTTGTTGAAAAGCACCTGATAACATTAATTTTGGTTTCTGTTCTCTTACAATATCACCTTCAAAATAGGTTCCGTCTTTTGCGAAAGCACCAAAAGGCATTAATTCTAATTTACCGGTTACGGCAACACCATCATCAGCCTTTCCTGTTACATTTCGGCCTTCTCCAGTTGATACAGCAGCTTTTAAATTATACGAAAACTTGTCTTTGAATTCGTTCATATTATGCGCCTGAAATCCAAAATCTCTATCAATAGTAAATTTACCATTATTAATAGATCTGTCTGTTAATTGTAATCCTCCCGATGAATTTACACGTTGTCTGTTTCCAGGTAATTTTGTTTGTCCAAATGCAATGTTCCAGTGTTTGTTTGGTCTATAAAAAACTACAGCATCTCGAATGATGTTTAAGTTTTCACCTTCTTTTACCTCTCCAACATCACCTGGAGCAAAAGATAATTGAACAGCATAAAGAAATTTAGGATTTCCAACATAACCATCAAAACGCAAACGCAAACGACGAATTTGGCCATCGTAAGCAGGATTTTCTCCTTCATTATCAATATAGGTTACTCTATTTTGCATTCGAAAACGAATGTTGAATTGAAATAAACTATCAGGAGAAGTTAAGCCAACTCCCTTACCAAAGCTATAATAAGGTAATGCAGATAGTTTTAAATCGTTATCAGTTTTTGATTGCTTAATTGTAACTTGAGCATTTGAAGCAATGCCAATCAAAAGCGTAAATAATAAAATTTTAAATGTTTGTCTCATTTTAGTAGTTAGTTATACGAATGTGTTGTTAATTGAAAGTTTTGATAAGCTTATAAAAGTGTTATTTTTTTTCAAAAAGGTTTAAAAAAAAGAGACTAGAAGTTTAGTCTCTTTTTAATATAAGGTTATTTTCTAAATAAAAATTCTTAAGAAATAATAGGTTAAAGCTGCTAATAAAGCCGATACAGGAATGGTTAAAACCCAAGCCCATAATAAGTTTACAGTAACTCCCCATCTTACAGCTGAAACTCTTTTAGTTATTCCAACTCCAATAATAGAACCTGTTATAGTATGTGTTGTAGATACTGGAATTTTAAAATGTTCCGTAATAAATAAGGTTAAGGCTCCGGCCGATTCAGCTACAACGCCTTCAAAAGCGGTTACTTTAGTGATTTTAGATCCCATTGTTTTTACAATTTTCCATCCTCCACTTAAAGTTCCAGCTGCAATGGCACTGTAACAAGCTAACGGAATCCAACCTGGCATTGCGCCTTTTATTCCTTCTTTATCGTTCGGTAAAACAACATGTAACCAATCAGGTAAAGTGTCAACAGTAATTCCATTTGAGTGAATGTACACAGCAACTGCTGCTGCTATAATACCCATTACTTTTTGAGAGTCATTTCCACCATGACCTAAACTGAAGGCAGCAGAAGAAAGTAACTGCATCTTTTTTAATATACTTTCAGCTTTTCCAGTTGAAAAACTACTGAATAGTAAATTGAAGACACATAAACTCATAACGATTACTGAAACTAACAACCACTTTATGTTTTTGGGTTCAGTAATAATGCTGAGAAAATTCGAATCAAATCTTGGTTTTTCTAATGGTTTGTCAATGCCTTCCATTACTGAATACGTAAACAAAATGGTAGCTATCATCACTAAAACGGTAAAGATTTTAGGCATGATAGATTTCTTTGAAGAGTACATTAACCAAAGAGATAAGAAGTAAGATATTAGCATTCCAATTAATGGAGCAAAAACAATAAAGATAACAACAACCAAAATACCACTTGGTAATAATTCACCTTCTTTTGTTGCTTTGTACCAGTTTACAATTTTAAAACCATAATGGTCAGGATTAGTAACTGCTCCCGAAAATCCATGGGCAATGGCAGCACCTGCAAATCCACCAATTAAAGTATGTGATGATGAGGAAGGAATCCCTTTCCACCAAGTGAATAAGTTCCATATAATAGCAGCAATCACACCGGCAAGTATTACTACTAAACTAATTTCTTCTGTTTTTGCTGTTTTTGCAACGGTATCGGCTACACCAAATCCAAATACCCAATAGGCAATGAAGTTAAAAAAAGCGGCCCAAACTACAGCTTGAAAAGGGGTTAAAACCTTTGTTGCTACAATTGTTGCTATGGAGTTTGCTGCGTCGTGAAAGCCATTGATATAATCAAATATTAAGGCTAAAACTATAATGATTAAAAGTAAAGTCATAAGTTAAATGATCTAAAAAGATACTAAGAATGTTTAACAGAAATCTGTTCTAGCACATTTGACACACTTTTACATCTGTCTGATGCCATTTCTAGAGCTGATAATACTTCTTTGTATTTAATCACTTTGATAGCATCTGATTCGTTTTCGAAAATATCAGCAACAGCTTTATCAAAAACAACATCTGCTTTACTTTCTAGTTTGTTTATTCTTTTGCAAGTTTCTTTAATGACTTTATGATCTTTCAAGTTTTTTAACTCACCAACTCCAACTTTAATCAATTGACAAGCTTCTAAATTAATTTCAGTCAGTTTTCTAATTGATTTGGTAATTTTTTCTACCTGATACAAACGCATTCTACTAGCTGCACCATGCATGTTATCAGCAACATTATCAATAGCTTTAATTAACGAATGAATATCTTCTCTATCAAACGGAGTAATAAAATTTCTGCTTAACTCTAATTGTGTTTTATGAGTAACAACTTCAATTTTATTTTCTAATTCTTCAATTTTTTTAAAGTACTCTTCACGTTCTTCTTTAGGTAAATTAACAGCTTCGTGTAAAGTTTCTGCTAAAACAACCAATAAATTACTGGCTTGATCAAATAATGGAAAAAATTTAGTGTCCTTAGGTACTAAAAATTGAAAGATACTGTTTAGGTTCATGGTTTTATTTTTTGATGGTGCAAAACTAGGTGATCAATGTTAAGAAATTATTAATTTAATATAAAGGTCTTATTAACATTTAAGTAACGTTTTGTTAATATTTAATCGTTTCACATTTTTAAATCCCTTTGTTAACAATAAATAGTTGCCCTGTTTTTTATAATTGAATTCTAAATGAACTTAATGAAGCAGTCTTTTGTAGTTTAACAAAATTGAAACTTTAAATACTTTATCTAAAAAAGGAATAGTGTTTTTATATTGTTTTGTTGTATTGTTATGAATATCAATGACTTGATTGTGCTGCTTAAAAGCATTGGCATAAAAACAGTTTAATTTATGGTTATTTAATTTCGAGTTTTGGTTACGATATAAAGCATTTAATGTTCAAACTTTTAAGTATTTAAAAAATCGTTTTTGTATTTTAGCCACTCAAAATTAATCATATAATTCTATTCTTTAAACATAATGGACTTAAACTTCAACAAGAACGAAGATCATAATAAACTTTTAGTATCAGATTTAAAACAACGTTTTGCAAAAGTTAAATTAGGAGGTGGCGAAAAACGCATCGCTAAGTTACATGCCGAAGGCAAAATGACAGCTCGTGAACGCATCGATTATTTGCTGGATGATAAAGAAAATAACATTGAAATAGGTGCTTTTGTTGGAGAAGGAATGTATAAGGAACATGGAGGATGCCCTTCAGGTGGAGTAGTAGTCAAAATGGGATATATTTCAGGAAAACAATGTATTGTAGTGGCTAATGATGCTACTGTAAAAGCGGGTGCCTGGTTTCCTATTACTGCTAAAAAGAATCTTCGTGCACAGGAAATCGCTATGGAAAATCGCTTGCCTATTATTTATTTAGTCGATTCTGCCGGAGTGTATTTACCTATGCAAGATGAAATTTTTCCAGATAAAGAACACTTCGGAAGAATATTCAGAAACAATGCCATTATGTCCAGTATGGGAATTACTCAAATTGCTGCCGTTATGGGAAGTTGTGTTGCAGGCGGGGCTTATTTGCCTATTATGAGTGACGAAGCTATGATTGTTGATAAAACAGGAAGTATTTTCTTAGCTGGTAGTTATTTGGTTAAAGCGGCTATTGGTGAAACCATTGACAACGAAACATTGGGAGGAGCTACAACTCATTGTGAAATTTCGGGTGTGACAGACTATAAAGCCAAAGACGATAAGGATGCTTTAGACCGAATTAAAAGTATCGTTGGTAAAATTGGTGATTTTGATAAAGCAGGTTACAACCGAATTAAATCCGAAAAACCTGCATTAGACCCAAATGATATTTACGGAATTATACCAAAATCTAGAGCCGAACAATACGATATGTATGACATCATCAAACGTATGGTCGATAATTCAGAATTTGATGAATATAAAGGTGATTACGGAAAAACGTTGATTACTGCTTATGCCCGCATCGATGGTTGGGCCGTAGGAATTGTAGCAAACCAAAGAAAAGTAGTTAAAACTGCTAAAGGAGAAATGCAATTTGGTGGTGCCATTTATTCTGATTCGGCAGATAAAGCCACGCGTTTTATTGCCAATTGTAACCAAAAGAAAATTCCGTTGGTGTTTGTTCAAGATGTTACCGGTTTTATGGTAGGCTCAAAATCGGAACACGGAGGAATTATTAAAGATGGTGCTAAAATGGTAAATGCAATGGCTAATACTGTCGTTCCTAAATTCACGATTATTGTTGGAAATTCATACGGAGCCGGGAATTATGCCATGTGTGGAAAAGCCTACGATCCAAGGTTGATTTTTGCTTGGCCAAGTGCTGAACTTGCCGTTATGGGAGGAACACAAGCTGCTAAAGTATTAGCTCAAATTGAAGCTTCTTCGTTAAAAGCAAAAGGAGAAGTCATCGATGAGAAAAAAGAACAAGAATTGTTTGATAAAATAAAAGCCCGTTACGACGAACAGGTTTCACCTTATTATGCTGCCGCGCATTTATGGACTGACGCAATTATTGATCCGTTAGAAACCAGAACATGGATTTCTATGGGAATTGAAGCGGCAAATCATGCTCCAATTGAGAAACAGTTTAATTTGGGTGTGATTCAGGTTTAATTATGGTTAATTTATTTCGATTTATATTTTTATTGGTTTTTGTATCTTGTAAGACGTCTAATTTTGAATCAACTGTTTCCAAAGAAGAACGTTCAAAGCAATTTTTATTGAAAGATATTAGTTATCGTGAGAAGGAACTAATCGATAAAGGAAAGCTTAAGAGTTATCATTTAATAAATTTGAAAAATTATTTAAAAGTTAATTTTGGAAAGGATATTGACAGCTTGGAGGTTTTGACAATTTTTTATTTGCAACCTATTCGTAATTGTCATTATGATTCATACAGACAAATAACAAGATCTGATTCAGAGGATGACAAGTATTGGGAAAATTGTAATTCAGAGACTTTGTCTATGTATTATGAAAACGGATATACAAGTTCAAGTGCGATGCATGATTTTAAAGGCATAATTTATAACTTATTTTTCGCAGATAAACCTGCTTGTGATGGAATGATTACAATTAATAAAAATGGGGATTATTATAGAAAAACAGGACATGGTTCAGTTGTTGTTGCAAATGCTTTTGTGAATGAATTGAAACTGAAAAATATTAAATGATTTTATTTCAGTTAAATCAAATCCATTTTTGCCCAAACTAATTTAAAATCTAATGAAAAAAACAATTACTCTTATTGTAATAGCCTTTTTTTTAGTTCAATGTTCTTCTGTCAAGACCAAAAATGCACACATAAATGATTTAATTTCTGAAAATGTTCTAAAAGCGGATGCCGATTTTATTTATAAAAAAATTCAAAAACTACATCCAAGAACATACTGGTACATTTCTAAAAATGATTTAGATCATAAATTTGATAGCTTAAAAGGGACCATCAATAAACCCATGACCAGTTATGAGTTTTACGAAAAAATAGCGCCTGTAATTTGTGAAATTCGTCAAGGTCATATGGCAGTATCTCCTTGGAGAAAAATATTGACAAAAAAAGAAGCTTCAAATCTTAAGAAAAAAGGAGTTAACCCATTTAATCAATTTGAATTTGAAGTACACAACGATAAATTGTATGTCGTAAAAAACAAATCTTATGACAAATCGATACAAGTAGGAAGCGAACTAATTTCGATTAACGGAGAAAAAATTTCTGATTTACTTCTAAAATATGATAAATTATTTGCTTCCGATGGCTATAACAAGACCTTCAAAAAAAATCAAATAGCTAAAAGTTTTCCAAGCTTCTACATTTATAAAAAAGGAGTAATAGATTCTGTTACTTTTACTTTTGATGAGGAATTGAAATCGGTTACGATAAAAAGAAAAATAATTGATTCTACCGAAATTAAAAAAGGAAAAAGTAGTCTTTCTAGAACAGAGAAAAAGCGACTGGATAAAAAGAAAGATATTTTTGGTTACGACTCAACGTCCAAAAAATACATGAGGAATCTTAAATTCATTGAAAAAGATAGCAGCATAGCTGTTATGAAAATCAATGCCTTTTCTAAAGGAAACTACAAAAAATTCTACGAGGAAAGTTTCAAAAAAATAGAAAATTTTAAAAGTAAAGTCTTAATTATCGACCTGCGTAATAATGGAGGTGGACGATTAGGTGAAATCAGTAATTTGTATTCTTATTTAACAGACTCAGATTACTTTTTTGTCGATAAATCGGAAATCACATCGAGGTTGAGTTTTCTAGGAGGCAATTTTTATACTTCAGGATCAATCGCCATCAGAATCTTAAAATATGTTCTTAGCCCGCTTTATGTGCCAGTAATATATTCTTTAATACATAAAAAAGAAGATCAAAAATATTATTACTCTATGTATTCCAGCAAGAAAAAAGTAAGTAAAAATGCTTTCAAAGGAAAAGTATATGTACTTATTAATGGAGGAAGCTTTTCGGCATCTAGTATTATTTCATCTAATTTGAAAGGATCTAAAAGAGCCACTTTTGTTGGTGAAGAAACAGGAGGAACCTTTAACGGAACCATTGCTGGTCGAATGACAACGATTAAAGCTCCACATTCAAAAATCAATGTGTCAATGGGATTGCTGTCTTGTGTTCCTTATCATAAAACTAATATTGAAGGCAGAGGTATTTTTCCGGACAAAGAAATTATCCCAACGTTAGAAGATAGAATTAATGATGTTGATCCAGAAATGAATTGGATTTTAAATGATATTAAAGAAGGAAATTCAACAACTTTTATAAAAAGTAATAATTAAGGATTCCGTTAAATAAAACTTAAATTAACCAAGAAAATAAAATCTACTATTAACTTTACGTAGTAGATTTTTTTATTTAAACCATTCTCATGAAAAAACTTTTTCTTGCTTCAATAGCATTGTTTGGATTGCAAAGTGTTTCAGCTCAATTAACCGTTCCCAAAGATCATTTCACACGCCGTGATTCACTTCAAGGAGGCTTACGACCTGAACGTACTAGTTTTGATGTGCAACGTTACGACTTGAACATTAAAATCAATCCCGATGATAAAACAATTGTTGGTTATAACGACATTGCTTTTAAAGTAGTTGAGAATACGTCTAAAATTCAATTGGATTTGTTTGAAAACATGCAAATCGACAGTATTATTTACAATACTAAAAAACTAAATTTTGTTAGAGATGAAATTGCTGTTTTTATTTCTTTTTCAAATGAATTAGCTAAAAACACAGAACAAAAAATTCGTTTTTACTACTCTGGAAAGCCTATCATTGCTAAAAGAGCACCATGGGATGGCGGTTTTGTCTTTAGTCAGGATACTAAAGGGAAACCTTGGATAGGCGTTGCAGTACAAGGTACAGGAGCCAGTTTGTGGTACCCTGTAAAAGATTCACAAAGTGATGAACCTGATTTTGGAGCTTCTGTTAAAGTCGCCGTTCCTAATGGTTTGATGAATGTATCAAACGGACGTTTTCTGGGAAGCGAAGATTTAAAAAATGGATACACACGTTGGGATTGGGAAGTTAAAAATCCAATAAACACATACGATATTACGGTTAATATTGCCGATTATGCGCATATTCACGACAATCATAAAGGTTTAGATTTAGATTATTATGTTTTACGTGCTAATGAAGAAAAAGCCCGTAAGCATTTTGAAGAAGTGAAACCTATGATGGATTGCTTTCAATTGAAATTTGGAAAATACCCATTTACCAATGATGGTTATAAACTAGTTGAAACCCCTTACTTAGGAATGGAACATCAAAGTGCCGTTGCCTACGGGAATCATTACATGAAAGGCTATTTAGGCAATGATTTGTCTAACACAGGAGTTGGATTGTTGTTCGATTATATTACGATTCACGAAAGCGGACACGAATGGTTTGGAAATAGTATCACAAGTAAAGATATTGCCGATATGTGGATTCATGAAGGCTTTACGCAATACACAGAAATTGTTTTTGCCGAATGTCAATTTGGGTATGATAAAGCCATGACTTATGCCTATGGATTGCGTGACAATGTAGGTAATGACCGACCAATTATTGGTCATTATGGTGTGAACAAAGAGGGTAGTGGTGACATGTATCCTAAAGGGGCTTTACTCTTAAACACCATTCGTCATATTGTAAACGATGATGCAAAATGGTGGAAAATGGTACTAAAATATTCTGAAACGTATCGTCATCAAATAATTGATACCAAAACGGTGGTAGATTTTTTTAACGCGGAGTCCGGAATCAATTTAACACCAGTTTTCAATCAATATTTGCGTTATACAACCATACCAAGTTTGGCTATAAAGTCTGAAAATGGAAAGCTAAGTTACCGTTGGAATGTAGAAGAACCAATATTCAATATGCCGGTTGATGTAGTTATTAAAGGAAAAAAGATAAGATTACAACCTTCTAAAGAATGGAGCAAATCAGATATCAATATTAAAAAACTTTCTGATGTTCAGGTTTTAACAAATCATTTCTTTATTAATGTTGAGAAAGAATAAATTGTAATCAATTCATGAATTTCAACCGATAAAAAGTGCGTTTTATATAAAATACTGAAAATAAGTAGTTTAGTTTTATGATTTTTTCTTAACTTTAGAAAGCTAATTTAAAGAGAACGATTATGGAAACCGTAAAAAGTTTAAACAAATGGGCTAATGCTCATACTTATTATTCATTAGATGTTTTAAGGATAGTTGTTGGTATATTTTTATTTTGGAAAGGCGTTTCCTTCATGACAGATACAGAATACTACAACCAATTAATACAACCCATAAAAACCTTGGGTGGCGGTATGCTTATTGTTCATTATGTCATGGCAGCACACATGGTTGGAGGTGTTATGATTGTTTTTGGGTTGCTCACTAGATGGGCTATATTTTCACAGCTTCCTATTTTATTAGGAGCATTCTTAATCAACTTTGTGGGCGAAATGCATGTTGGAAATCTAATATTGTCATTATTGCTTTTCTCAATATGTGTCTTCTTTTTATTCTACGGTAGTGGTAAACATTCAGCCGATTATTATTTTAAGATGCAGCAATAAAATAAAAAGCCGAAACAATGTTTCGGCTTTTTTTATTCAGTTTCTTTTTGACCCATCATCATCAAATAGGCTTTCAAAAAGGCATCGATATTCCCATTCATTACACCATCAACATCGCTGGTTTCGTATTGAGTCCGAACATCTTTAACCAATTTGTAAGGCTGCATCACATAATTTCGAATTTGCGAGCCCCATTCAATTTTCATTTTACTAGCTTCAATATCCGCACGTTGCTCCATTTGTTTTTTGAGTTCAATTTCATACAATTGAGAACGTAACATTTGCATGGCGCGTTGTCGGTTGTCTTGTTGTGAACGTGTTTCCGAACACTGAATCTGAATTCCAGTCGGTTTGTGAAATAATTGTACTTTAGTTTCCACTTTATTTACATTTTGTCCACCAGCACCACTTGATCTGGAAGTTGTAATTTCAATGTCGGCAGGATTAATGTCAATCTGAATACTATCGTCCACAAGCGGATACACATAAACTGAAGCAAAAGAGGTATGTCTTTTGGCATTACTATCAAAAGGAGATATGCGAACCAAACGGTGTACACCATTTTCACCTTTCAAATAACCAAAAGAGTAATCGCCTTCAAATTCAAGAGTCACGGTTTTAATTCCCGCAGCATCACCTTCCTGGTAGTTTAATTCTTTTAGTTTGTAGCCGTTTTTTTCACCCCACATCATGTACATACGCATCAGCATACTGGCCCAATCACAACTTTCGGTACCACCGGCACCCGCAGTAATTTGCACTACAGCGCTCAGCGAATCTCCTTCGTCCGAAAGCATGTTTTTAAACTCAATGTTTTCTATATGTGCGTTAGTAATGTCGTAAAGCTCATCGAGTTCAGCTTCCGTAAATTCACCTTCTCGGTAAAAATCATAGGCAATTTGAAGCTCGTCACTTAAATTAACGGCTTTTTCGTAATCTTCTACCCATTTTTTCTTCGAACGGAGGTTTTGTACAATGCTTTCGGCTTCCTTAGCGTTGTTCCAAAAGTCTGGTGCAAAGGTTTTTTCTTCCTCGTTGGTAATTTCAATCAGTTTGGCATCAATGTCAAAGATACCTCCTCAACGCACCAAGACGCTCTACAATACCTTTTATTTGTTCGGTATTTGTCATAAATAATGTTATTTTTGATAAATTTTTATTAGAAGCTATTCCCGCTTTCGCCTTTATCTCGCTTCGTTACACTACGCGAGGATATCGGCTCTATCGGGGCTAGAATCTTCAGAATAAAGCAAAAGTACCATTCATTTTAGAATTATGGAAATAAATTTAGTTAGCGATACCGTTACCAAGCCCACGCAAGAAATGTTACACGCCATGTTTCAGGCAAAAGTAGGCGATGATGTATACAAACAAGACCCAACAATAAACGCTCTGGAAGAGAAAGTCGCCACGCTATTTGGCATGGAAGCCGCTTTGTTTTTCCCTTCGGGAACCATGGCAAACCAAACCGCAATTAAGCTACACACCAATCCAGGTGAACAGGTTATTTGCGATAAATGGTCACACATTTACCATTACGAAGGGGGAGGAGCTTCTTTCAACAGCGGAGTTTCCTGCAATCTAGTCGATGGAAATCGAGGTATGATCACGCCCGATTTGGTTAAAAATGCCATCAACGATCCTGAATTTTATCATGCTCCACTAACTAGTTTAGTCAGTATCGAAAATACGACAAACAAAGGTGGCGGCGCTTGTTATGAAATAGATAATTTAAAAGAAATCAAGCAAGTTTGCGTTCAAAATAAATTAAAATATCATTTGGATGGCGCTCGTTTGTGGAATGCCTTAGTAGAAAAAAAACAATCACCAAGACAGTTTGGAGAATTATTTGACACCATTTCAGTTTGTTTATCAAAAGGTTTAGGAGCACCAGTAGGATCAGTTTTAGTAGCTGATGCGGCAACGATAAAAAAAGCACTGCGTATTCGAAAAATTTTAGGAGGCGGAATGCGACAAGCTGGATATTTAGCTGCGGCAGGAATATATGCTTTAGACAATCATATGGAACGCTTGGCTGATGATCATCGTCGTGCTAAAGAATTAGGATATATATTGCAGCAATTACCTTGGGTAAGCTCGGTAGAACCTATAGAAACGAATATTCTAATATTTTCTGTTCAATCCTATTTAGATGAAAAAGTCATTATCGAAAAATTGAAAGAAAAAGGAATCCATATCAGTTCTATGGGACATGGAAAATTGCGAATAGTAACGCATTTAGATTATCGTCAAGTAATGCACGAGTATGTTTTAGAAGCACTTTTAAAATTACAAATTTAAAATTACGAATTACGAATTTCAAAAAACGTAATTCGTAATTTGAAATTCATAATTATTTAAAAAGATTATCCATTCCAGGAATCATAGGCATGTCAACTTTAGTGACAGCATCTAATTCGGCTTGATTTACTTTTGTTGCTTTTTCGATTGCTTTATTCATTACCAAAATAAAATAATCTTCCAATTGTTCTTTATCTTCTAGTAAAGCATCGTCAATAGAAATGCTTTTTACAGCATTGTTAGCTGTTACCGTCACTTTTAATAAACCATCAGTGCTTTGTTCGTCTATTAAAATAGTATCTAAACGTTTTTTAGTATCTTCAATTTTTTGTTGGGTCTCTCTTAATTTACCCATCATTCCCATTAAATCCATAAGTTTTATTTTTAATGCAAATTTAATACATTGCAAACGATAAATTATAGTAATTTAATATAGAAATTTACCTTAGGTGTCTGCACTTTGTGTTATTTTTGCAGTCCCGATATAAAAAAATAAATGCCAAAAAATGTCTAAAAATACTATTGCACCCGTTGCGCCAATAAAACCTCATACCTTAGAAAAGCATAATGACGTTAGAATTGATAATTATTATTGGTTAAATGACAGAGAAAATCCGGAAGTGATTGAGTATCTGAATCAAGAAAATGCGTATTATAATGAAATGACTGCGCATACAAAAGATTTTCAAAAATCACTTTTTGAGGAAATGAAATCCAGAATTAAAGAAGACGATGAGTCTGTTCCATACTTATATAATGGGTACTATTACATTAGTCGTTTCGAAAAAGGACAGGATTACCCAATTCATTCTCGAAAAAAAGGAAGCTTATCTGCACCCGAAGAAATCATGTTCAATTGCAACGAAATGGCAAAAGGACACTCGTATTTTCAATTGAAAGGTTTAAGTGTAAGTCCAGATAATAAATATATCACTTTTGCTGTAGATACAGTTGGTAGAAGAATTTATACCATTCAAATTAAAAATTTAGAAACAAACGAAATTCTTTCAGATAAAATTGTTAATACTGATGGTGGTTCCGTTTGGGCAAACGATAATGAAACTGTTTTTTACACGAAGCAAGATCCTAAAACATTGCGTTCGGATAAAATTTACAAGCATAAATTTGGAACCGATTCAAAAAAAGATGTGTTGGTTTTTCATGAAAAAGACGACACCTTTAATACTTTTATTTACAAAGAAAAATCAAAAAAATATTTGGTAATTGGTTCAGTGAGTACGTTAACTTCCGAATTTCAAATTTTAAATGCGAACACGCCAGATGAGAAGTTTCAGGTTTTTCAACCTAGAGTTCGTGGTTTAGAATATAGTATTTCGCATTTTGGAGATAGTTTTTATATTTTGACAAATAAAGACAAAGCAATTAACTTTAAGTTGATGAAAACATCTGAAACAGCAACTGAAAAAGAAAATTGGAAAGATGTAATTGCTCATCGTGAAGATGTTTTATTGGAAGACATTGAAATTTTTAGTCATTATCTTGTAGTGGAAGAGCGCGAAAATGCCTTAACCAAACTCCGTATTATGCCTTGGACTGGTGAAGAAGAATACTATCTTCCGTTTGAAAGTGAAACCTATTCTGCTTATACAGGAACCAATGTCGATTTTGATACCGAAATATTGCGTTACGGATACCAATCGTTAACCACACCTTCTTCAGTTATTGATTTTAACATGAAGACCAAAACCAAAGAAATTAAAAAAGAGCAAGAGGTTTTAGGCGGAAAATTCGACAAGAATAATTATATTGAAAAAAGAATTTGGGCCACTGCACAAGATGGAACAAAAGTGCCGATTTCTTTAATTTATAGAAAAGAAATAAAGTTAGATGGTAAAAACCCATTATTGCAATATGCTTATGGTTCATATGGACATTCGATGGATTGTACTTTTTCGACCACAAGATTAAGTTTGTTAGATCGAGGTTTTATTTTTGCTATTGCACACATTCGTGGAGGTGAAGACTTAGGAAGGCCTTGGTACGACAATGGTAAATTGTTAAAAAAGAAAAATACATTTACTGATTTTGTTGATTGTTCTAAGTTTTTAATTTCCGAAAAATACACTTCGGCACAGCATTTGTATGCTGAGGGAGGATCAGCAGGTGGATTACTCATGGGAGCAGTAATTAATATGGCGCCTGAATTATACAACGGTGTCATTGCTCAGGTTCCTTTTGTAGATGTAATTACAACAATGCTCGATGATTCTATTCCATTAACAACAGGAGAATATGACGAATGGGGAAATCCAAATGAAAAAGAATATTATGATTATATGAAATCATATTCACCTTACGATAATGTTTCTGCACAACAATATCCTAATATGCTTGTCACCACTGGACTTCACGATTCTCAGGTACAATACTGGGAACCAGCTAAATGGGTAGCGAAATTAAGAACTTTGAAAACAGATAAAAATATACTATATTTAGATACTAATATGGATGCAGGTCACGGAGGTGCTTCAGGGAGATTTGAAGCGCTCAAGGAAGTGGCAAAAGAATTTAGTTTTTTATTAGATTTAGAAGGAATTCAAAAGTAATTAAAATTTTTTTTATAGATTTGCAGAGTTTGAATGTATTTAGAATTCAAAATTTAATGCCACGATTTACTATTATATGGGAAAAGATATTATAGCTTACAATAATGTATTAGAACTAATTGGTAACACACCACTTATCAAAATCAATAAAATTACCGAAGAACTAAAAGGTAATTTTTATGCTAAAGTGGAAGCTTTCAATCCTGGACACTCAACGAAAGACAGAATTGCGTTATACATTATTGAAGAGGCTGAAAGGCAGGGAATATTAAAACCTGGCGATACTATTATAGAAACTACTTCTGGTAATACAGGATTTAGTTTGGCTATGGTGAGTATTATTAAAGGGTATGAATGTATTCTTGCTGTAAGCTCAAAATCTTCGGCTGACAAAATTGATATGTTGCGTAGTATGGGTGCCAAAGTTTATGTTTGCCCTGCTCATGTATCTGCCGATGATGATCGCTCATATTACAATGTAGCAAAACGTTTGCACGAAGAAACTAAAGGTTCAGTATACATCAATCAGTACTTTAATGATTTGAATATTGAAGCGCACTACAAAACAACAGGTCCTGAAATTTGGGAGCAAACCAACGGAAAAATCACTCACTTAATTGCTTGCACAGGAACTGGAGGAACTCTTTCAGGTGCTGCAAAATACTTAAAAGAGCAAAATCCAAATATTAGAATTTTAGGTGTTGATGCTTTTGGTTCTGTGATAAAAAAATACCACGAAACAAAAGAGTTCGATAACGATGAAATTTACCCATACAGAATTGAAGGTTTAGGTAAGAACTTAATTCCTACAGCTACTGACTTTGATATCATCGATAAGTTTGTGAAAGTAACCGATGAAGAAAGTGCTCACATGACCAGAAACATTGCAAAAACAGAAGGTCTTTTCGTAGGATATACTTCTGGAGCAGTAATGCAGGCGGTAAAGCAATATGCAGAGGAAGGAGAGTTTGACGAAAACAGTAATGTAATTGCTATTTTCCCTGACCACGGTTCAAGATATATGAGCAAAGTTTTCAGTGATGAATGGATGAACGCTCAAGGTTTCTTTGATAGCGTAAATGCAGAAGAAGCTCAAAAAATTGAATTTATCAAATAAGACTAGATCTTAATAAATAGATATAAAAAAAACTCCAGATTTATCTGGAGTTTTTTATTTTTAAAAATCACGGAATTGTAGATTGCTTAAGTTTTTATAAATACCATTTTCAATGGTTAGAAGTTCCTTGTGGGTTCCTTTTTCTGTGATAACTCCTTTGTCAAGTACTAAAATCGCATCAGCGTTTCTAACAGTTGCTAATCGGTGGGCGATAATGATACTTGTTCGTCCTTCCATTAAGGTTTCTAAAGCCTCCTGAACGAGTTTCTCGCTCTCGCTGTCTAATGATGAGGTAGCTTCATCAAGAATCAAAATACTCGGGTTTTTCAATAAGGCTCTGGCAATCGCAATTCGTTGACGTTGACCACCAGAAAGTTTAATACCTCTTTCACCCACTAAAGTTTCAAATTTCTCTGGGAAACCATTGACAAAATCTAAGGCATTTGCTTGTTTTGCAGCCATAAATATTTCTTCATCGGTAGCATCTGGTTTACCATAGGCAATATTTTCGCGAATGCTTCCACCAAAAAGAATTACATCCTGTGGTACGATGCTCATATTTCCACGCAAGTGCTCTAAATCGTAATCGTAAATATTTTTACCATCAATTAGTATAGATCCGCTTTCGATATCATAAAAACGAAGCAATAAAGATGAAATGGTCGATTTTCCGGCACCACTTGGTCCAACAAGCGCAATTTTTTGTCCAAAGCTGGCATTAAAACTCACTTCTTTTAATACTTGGATTTCTTTTCTAGAAGGGTAACTGAAAGCCACATTTTGAAAAGTGACTTCTCCTTTTATTTTTTCTTTTAAAGCAGCATTCGAAATGGTTATTTTTTCCGGAACTTCATCTAACAATTCGAAAACACGTTCGGTGGCACCAACAGCTTTCTGAATTTGAGTGTATAATTCTGCAATTCCTCCAGATGATGCACCAACATAGGTTGAATATAAAACAAAAGAAATTAATTGACCAACAGTCATTTCGCCTGTAATACTTAAAGTTACTCCATACCAGACTACTGCAACAATGGTTCCGAAAAGGCAAAATATAATGAATGAAGCAAAATAGCCCCGATAATTTCCTCCTTTAATAGCTACTTTCACAACGTCGCTTATTTTTTTCTTATAGCGAGTAATTTCATACCATTCGTTAGCAAATGCTTTTACAACTGTAATGGCTTGTAATGACTCTACTACTATTTGTTGGCTTTCAGCAACTTGATCTTGTACTTTTTTTGAGTTTTTTCTAATGAATCTTCCAAAAAAAACAGCTGCTATGGCTACTAAAGGCACAACAGAGATCATCATTAATGTTAATTTTATATTTATACTGGCTAATAAAATAAAACTACCAATGATTAAAATAAATTGACGGAGGAATTCAGCAATTGTAGTCGCTAACGTGTCGGAAATTTGATTAATATCTGTACTTATCCTACTGTTTAATTCACCTGCACTTTTTTGTGTAAAAAAAGACATTGGTAATTTTATTAAATTACTGTACAAAGCCAATCGTAAATTGGCTAATGTGTTTTCGGTATAATTAACAAAGAGGGATATTCTAAAAAAAGAAAAGAAAGACTGTAAGAATAAAATACCCACTAAACCTAAGGCAATATTATTTGCTTTGGATAAATCTTTGTCTTTTACGCAATCGACCAACATTCCCATTAATTTAGGAAAGGCTAATGCTGTTCCTCCCGTCAATAGTAAAAAGAATAATCCTACGTAGAACTTCCATTTATGGTGGTCAGCGTATTTGAAAATTAATATGGCTTTGCTTAATGAACTTGCGTTGAGTTTTGCTTTTGGTAAATCGTTTTCGGTAGTATGCCTGGCCATTTTTTTTTATTGTAAAAGTAAATAAATGCGAAAGTAATTCTCTTAATTTTTTAAATCAAAAAACTCCAGATTGCTCTGGAGTTTAATTTTTGTGATGCATTGAATTTTACAATTCAACCATAGTATGATACACGTTCATCACGTCATCGTCTTCTTCAATTTTTTCTAATAATTTTTCTACATCGGCTACTTGATCCGGAGTCAATTCTTTAGTGATTTGCGGAATTCTTTCAAATCCAGAAGATAAAATCTCCATGTTTCTGTTTTCTAATTCTTTTTGAATTGCACCAAAACTTTCAAAAGGGGCATACATTAAAATACCATCTTCATCAGCAAAGATTTCTTCTACACCAAAATCAATCATTTCTAATTCCAGTTCTTCCACATCTTGTCCTTCAGCAGGAATACGGAAGTTACAAGTATGATCGAACATGAATTCTACAGAACCTTGGGTTCCCATAGTTCCGTTGCATTTGTTGAAATAACTTCTAATGTTGGCAACTGTTCTGTTGTTATTATCAGTAGCAGTTTCAATTAGAATTGCGATTCCGTGAGGAGCATATCCTTCAAACAAAACTTCTTTAAAGTTGGCCGTGTCTTTATCTGATGCTTTTTTGATAGCGCGTTCTACGTTATCTTTTGGCATATTAGCCGATTTCGCATTTTGAATTACCGCTCTCAAACGTGAGTTGGTTTCAGGGTTTGGTCCGCCTTCTTTAACGGCCATTACGATATCTTTACCTATTCTTGTAAACGTTTTTGCCATCGCTGACCAACGTTTCATTTTTCTTGCTTTTCTAAATTCGAACGCTCTTCCCATTTCTATTCTTTTTAATTCCGATAATTCGGAACAAAATTAATTCTTAAAAATTATTTTAAAAAATTTTATGCTTATTTCTTGTAAAAAGGCAATTTTACCACTTTAGCAGGAACATCATTTTTTCTGATTCTGATGAAAATTTCGCTGTCTACTGTCGATAAAGAGGTAGGAACATAACCTAAACCAATTCCAACATTCATAGAAGGTGACATTGTTCCAGAAGTTACAATTCCGATTACATTTCCTGATGCGTCAACGATTTCGTAATCGTGACGTGGCACTGCACGTTCTTGCATTTCAAAAGCAACTAGTTTCTTAGAAACTCCTTCTTCTTTTTGTTTTTTCAAGTTAGCCGAATTCGTAAATTCTTTATCGAATTTTGTAATCCAACCTAATCCAGCTTCTAACGGAGAAGTAGTGTCGTTAATATCGTTCCCATACAAACAGAATCCCATTTCCAAACGCAAAGTATCACGAGCGGCTAATCCAATTGGTTTGATTCCGAAAGGAGCACCTGCTTCGAATACTTTGTTCCAAATCGTTTCAGCATCTTCATTTTTGAAATAAATTTCGAAACCTCCTGAACCAGTGTATCCTGTTGCAGAAACCGTAACGTCTTTTACACCTGCAAACTCACCAATTTGGAAAGAATAGTAAGGCATGTTCGCTAAATCAATTGATGTCAATGATTGCATCGCTTCTGCAGCCTTTGGTCCCTGAATAGCTAATAATGAATAGCCATCAGATAGGTTTTGCATGTCAACTCCCAAATCGTTGTGAGATGAAATCCAGTTCCAGTCTTTTTCTATATTTGAAGCATTAACCACTAACATATAGTGATTGTCTGCTATTTTATAAACGATTAAATCATCAACAATTCCACCTTCGTTGTTTGGCAAACAAGAATATTGTGCTTTACCATCCACTAGTTTTGAAGCGTCATTTGATGTTACTTTTTGGATTAATGCCAAAGCATTTTCACCTTTCAAAAAGAATTCACCCATGTGAGAAACATCAAAAACACCTACACCGTTACGAACGGTTTCGTGTTCTGCGTTTACGCCTTCATATTGGACAGGCATATTGTAGCCTGCAAACGGAACCATTTTAGCGCCTAAACTTTCGTGAATTTTTGTTAATGCTGTATTTTTCATTGTTATGTAGGTTGTTTAATTTTGAACGCAAATGTATTGATTTTTTGCGTAGTGACAAAAGAGATAAAATGGTAAATTCATTACGATGTTTCTTTGTTTAAATAATCTTTCAGCTCTTGATAGGTTTTGATTTTTACGCTTGTTTTTTCTTTATTCAACAGACTTTTTATTTGCTGAGGAATGGGAAGTTTTATCTTCAAATTCGATTCAACAATGTCTGAAAACTTGATTGGATGCGCTGTCTCCAGAAAAAGACCAATGCTGTTGGGCTGTTGGGCTAATTCTTTTTTTAGTCCTAAATAACCAATTGCTCCGTGTGGTTCCGTTATGTATTGTTGCTGATGATACACATGCTGCATAGCTGTTTTTGTTTCTTCATCGGTAAATGCAAAAGCAGAAAAATCTTTTTTAAACAAATTTAAGTCGTTGTTGTATAACTCCTGAATGCGAACAAAATTACTCGGATTGCTTACATCCATTGCGTTTGAAATAGTGGCCATTGTTGGGTTTGGTTCATAATTTCCTTTTTCAATAAATCTTGGCACCGTATCATTTATATTCGTTGCAGCAACAAAATGTGCTATAGGTAATCCAAGACGTTTGGCCATGATTCCAGCACAAATATTTCCAAAATTACCACTCGGACACGAAATGATAATTGGTTTGCTCAACTTTTTTAATTCCTTATACCCAAAGAAAAAATAAAACATTTGAGGTAGCCAGCGGGCAATATTTATAGAATTGGCCGATGTGAGATTCTTAGGCTTAAGCTCCGGATCTAAAAATGCTTTTTTTACCATATCCTGACAATCATCGAAAGTTCCGTTTACTTCAAGTGCTGTAATGTTTTGGCCCAAAGTGGTCAGTTGTAATTCTTGAAAATCACTCACTTTTCCGCTTGGATAAAGGATAACAACATCTACGTTTTTAGCACCTAAAAAACCATTAGCAACGGCACCTCCAGTATCACCGGAAGTGGCCACGAGTACAGTTACTTTTTTATCGCTTTTTTGATTGAAATATTCCAAGCAACGCGACATGAATCTAGCTCCAACATCTTTAAAAGCCATGGTTGGACCATGATAGAGTTCTAGAGAAAAAATAGCTGATTCTACAGGAACAACAGGAAAATTAAAACTCAATGTTTCTTTTATAATTTGCTTTAAAGCGGTTTCTGAAATTTCATCCTCAATGAATGGATGGATTACCTGAAAGGCAATTTCTTCATTACTTAAATTTTCAATTGTTTCATAAAAATAGGGTGGAAGTGGAGTAATGTTCTCAGGAAAATACAAACCGTTATCAGGGGCTAATCCATTAACAACCGCTTCTTGAAAAGTCACTTTTTGATTTTTATTGTTTAGACTGTAATATTTCATTTTCTAAAATAATTTTTATTAATGGATTATTTTTATTCCCTCAGGATTTATTTTTGATATATGAATCTCAAAAGGAATTTCAGTTTTTGCATAGATTGCATTCATAGCATAAGCCACTTTTTTAGCATTTTCCAATCCTTTACTTAAAGCAAAAATGGATGGTCCAGATCCAGAAATTCCAGCACCTAAAGCACCGTTCTCTAAAGCAGCTTTTTTGATTAGTTCAAAATTAGGAATAAATTTCCCTCTCAAAGGTTCAATAATTTCATCATGTAATGAGCGATGTATTAAATCATAATCACTGGTATATAATCCAGCTATAAATCCGCCCAGATTTCCCCATTGACTTATGGCACTTTTTAGTGAAATCATTGGTTCCAACACAGCTCTCATTTCTGACGTTTTCAATTCAATTTGAGGATGAATTACGGTGACGAATAATTCGGATGGACTTTCAATTCTTACAATGTCTAAAGGATTATAACCTCTCACTAACGTAAATCCACCCAAAAGGACAGGAGCCACATTGTCTGCATGTTCGCTGCCGCTGGCTAAGGCTTCTCCTTTCATGGCAAAATGGACCAATTCTTTTCTTGAAAAAGGTCTTCCCATCAATTCATTTATGCCAAATACAGCACCAGCAGCACTTGCGGCAGAACTTCCAATTCCACTTCCGGCTTTTATTTTTTTATGAATTTCAATTTCAAAACCAAAATCCGGATTAATAGCATCGAGTATTGCTCTGGCTGCGACACCAGCAACATTTTTTTCTATTTCCAAAGGCAAATTGGCTCCAGTTATTTTTGTAATCCGAATTCCTTTTTCTGTTGTTTTACGGATAATCATTTCGTCGCCAATAGTATCAAGGCATAAACCAAGAACGTCAAATCCGCAAGATAAATTGGCTACAGTAGCTGGGCAAAAAAGTTTTATTGTTGTCATTTTCTTCTGAATTAAATATTACCAATTCTAATTACATCTGCAAAAATTCCTGAAGCTGTAACCGCAGCTCCTGCGCCGGCTCCTTTAATTAATAAGGGTTGCTCTGAGTACCTGTCTGTATAAAACAAAACGATGTTGTCCTTTCCTTCCAGATTGTAAAAAGGATGTTCTTTCTCGATGAATTGCAATCCTACATTCGCTTTTCCGTTTTCAAATTGAGCCACATATTTCAAGCGGCATTCCTTCTGTGAAGACGCGGCATACAAACTTTCAAAATGAGAAGCATTGGTTTTTAAAGAATTAAAAAAATCTGAGATTGATTCTGCTTCCAATGATGCTGCAGGTAGAAACGATTCGTTTTTAATATCTTCAATTTCCATTTGGTAACCGCTTTCGCGAATAAGAATTAATATTTTTCGCATGACATCAACACCGCTTAAATCAATTTTAGGATCTGGTTCAGTGTATCCTTCTTCTTTAGCTTGATTGACTACATTATGAAAGCTGTTGTCGTTGTTGAAATTATTGAAAATAAAGTTCAAACTACCAGACAATACGGCTTGAATCTTATGCACTTTATCACCCGAAGCTATTAAATTTTTAAGGGTGTCAATAATTGGTAAACCAGCACCCACATTGGTTTCAAATAGAAAAGGCGCGTTGTATTTTTTAGATAGTAATTTTAAATTTTGATAATTTTCAAATTCTGAAGAACAAGCTATTTTATTGCATGTCACAACCGCTACGCTTTGCTTTAAAAACTGATCGTAAATACCAGCAATAGTTGAATTTGCAGTATTGTCAATAAAAATGCTGTTGCGTAAGTTTAGTTTCTCAACTCTTGAAATGAACTCGTTTATACAAGAATCGTCTCCGTTTTTTAGTAATTCTTCCCAATTATTCAAGTGAATGCCGTCTTCATCAAAATGCATTTTTTTAGAATTGGATATGGCAATTACCCGGACATTAATTTTTAAAGCCTCTCTTAAATATTTTTTTTGCTGATGAATTTGCTCAATAAATTTTCCGCCTACATTACCCACGCCAATTATAAAAAGATTCAATTGTTTTGTATTGTCTTCAAAGAATTTTTCATGCAAAGTGTTTAGGGCTTTCTTAACGTCTTTTTGATTAATTACGGCCGAGATATTTCTTTCAGAAGCCCCTTGTGCTATGGCTCTGATATTGACATTGTTTTTGCCAAGAGTACTGAACATTTTTCCACTCAAACCTTGATGGCTTTTCATGTTTTCACCAACTAAAGCGATGATACTGAGATTTTCCTCAACCATCGAAGGTTTAATTTTTAGCTGTTTTATTTCATGTTGAAATTCTGCATCAATTGCCTGTTTGGCTTTTTTAACTTCATTGTCGGAAATACCTATGCAGATAGAATGTTCAGAAGAAGCCTGAGTAATAAAAATGACATTGATACTTTCTTTTGCAATAGCGCCAAAAAGTCTTTTTGAAGCGCCCAAAACACCAATAAGGCCGGAACCTTCTAATGTGATTAAGGCAATGTTTTCGATATGGCTAATTCCTTTTATAGGATTGCTATTTTGAGTATTTTCATTTGTGATTAAAGTCCCTGATTCTTCAGGAGCAAATGTGTTCTTAATATAAATAGGGATTTGCTTATTCAAAACAGGTTGAATTGTTGGTGCATAGAGTACTTTGGCACCAAAATGAGAAAGTTCCATTGCTTCATTGTATGTTATATACGGAATGGGTTTGGCTTGTTTTACTATTTTTGGATTGGCAGTAAACATACCGCTGACGTCTGTCCATATTTCAAGTTGTTCCGCATCTAATGCTGCTGCTATTATGGCTGCTGTATAATCTGATCCTCCACGTCCCAGAGTAGTAGTATTGCCATTATTGTCTTCAGCTATAAAGCCGGGCATAATAGTAATTTCGGCTTGATTTTTATCAAAAAAGTATTGAATAAGAAAATCGGTAGTTTCGAAATTTACAGCAGCGTGACCAAAATTCACATCTGTTTTAATAAATTCACGGCTGTCTGCATAAACGACTTTAGAACCTGTTAGCTTTAGTTTTTCATAAATAATTCTGGAAGAGAGCAATTCCCCATAAGCTAAAATAGTGTCTGTTGTTTTTCCGGATAATTCTCCTAAGAGATAACAGCCTTCCAATAAAGAAGCCAAATGATTAAAAGATTCATCAATATAGTGGTTTATATTGTTTTGATTTTCTTTTGGCAAAAGATCGCTCACCGTTTCTAAATGTCTCTGTTTGATTTCCAAAAGAAGGATTTTATAACTACCGTCTTTATTTTTTGCTTTATTAATGAGATCAACTAAAGCATCTGTAACACCTCCTAAAGCAGATACTACAACTATCTTTTTGCCTGCTTTTTCTTTTATGATGGATATCGATTGTATTATATTATTACAGTTGGCTACTGATGAGCCCCCAAATTTTAAAACTTTCATGATCTGTCGGTTTTATATAAATCATATTGATTGCTCTTTTGTTTGTTACAGAACAATTGAATTATGATTTGATTATTAAAATAAAATGAAAATTGAGTTGTTTAAAACAACTTAGTCTGTGTTATAAAAATAACACGTAGGTACGATGGATTATATGTAATAATTATACCCCAGAAGGGGTTGTAGTTGTAGTAGATGTTGTTGTAGCAAAAGATGCAACCGATAATTCGGCTGTAGCAAAAAGATTATATGTGCTATTGTTACTCAACATTAAAACAAATGTACTCATTTTTTAAATTAAAAATAACTTGTTGCAAAAAAAATATTTTAAGCAGCTGATTATTTGATTTTTAGAAGTACATATTTCGTAAATTTATAGTATGGAAAATTATAAATTAATTGACAAGTCAGAGGTTAACCGAAGATTCGAGCCCATCGATAAAAATTCTCATAAAGGAATTCAAGGACATGCGTTAATCATTGGGGGAAGTTATGGAAAAATGGGTTCGGTTTGCCTTTCTGCGAAAGCCTGTTTAAAATCGGGAGCCGGTTTGGTTACCACTTTTATTCCAAAATGCGGTTATGAAATTGTACAAACCGCAGTTCCAGAAGTTATGGTTGTCACCGATGATTATTTAGATCATATCACTGCTATAAATTTTGATATTGAGCCTAAATCGGTTGGTGTAGGAATGGGAATGGGTTTACATTCGGATACACAACACGCTTTTTTTAATTTTTTGAAGATGAATAAATCTCCATTAGTTATTGATGCTGATGGTTTAAATATTTTATCTCAGAATAAAGAATGGCTGGAAATGTTACCAAAGGATACTGTTTTGACACCACATTATAAAGAGTTAGAGCGACTTATTGGAGGATGGGAAACTGAGGAAGATAAAATGGAGAAAGTCAAAAATTTCTCAAAAAAATACAATGTAATTGTTGTTGTAAAAGGTGTTCCAACTGAAATTGTAGACAGAGAAGAAGTCTTTAAAAATGCTACAGGTAATCAAGCATTGGCCACAGCTGGAAGTGGAGATGTTTTAACGGGAATCATTGCAGGATTCTTAGCTCAGGATTATACTCCAATAGATGCGGCGATTTTAGGCGTTTACCTTCACGGATTGACAGCAGATATTGCAGTTCCTGAAATGGGACATCATGCGTTTATTGCTTCGGATATTATTGGGTATTTAGGAAAAGCATTTCTAACTTTAGAAAAATAAAAAAGAGCTTCAATTTGAAGCTCTTTTTATAAAATTATATTCCTAATTCGGTGAATTTTTGAATCAGTTTTGGATCTGATGGGCGAGGAGCATCGGCATCAATAATTTTTCCTTCTTGATCTAGTAAGATGAAACGAGGTATACTACTTACAGCATATTTTTGCATAAAATCTGATTTTCTTTCATTATCCGAAATTAATTGAACTCCACCTAGTTTTTTTTCTTCAATAATTTTTTTCCATTTAGTAAGATCAGTTTTTTTGTCGACAGAAATACTTACAAAAGTGATGCTTTTATGTTCAAAATCTTTTTGTAATTTTTCTAAATTTGGTATTTCCCTTAGACACGGCACACACCAAGTGGCCCAAATATCTATATAAATATATTTGCCTTTTAAATTTTCTAATGAGGTTAAACTGCCATCAAAATTTTCAAAGTTAAACGTTGGTGATTGGGCGCCTTTAACTAAACTTTTTACATTACGATACTTTTCGGTTATCTCGTTACTCAAATTTTCATCATTTGAAAGTTTAATTAATTCTGTATATAAATAATCTAAATCAGGATTAGATGGTTTAATATTACCTGTTAGGCTTTTAATAATTTTATCTTTTAAATATTGATTATTGATTTTTTTGATTTCTTCAATTTTAATTTTAATTTCAGAATGGGTACTATTTTTAATTAATCTTTGAATGTGATTATAATATTCTGAATCAATCATAGTTAAATAAATTTCCGAAAACAGATAATCTTCGGTATTATTAAAATCATAATTGATGTCAATTTTATTTTTTGGATAATTTTCAGACAAATCTAACTTTCCATCATCAGTATAATGAAATCTACTAAAAATGTTTAAGAAATAAGATTCAGTGTAATCTATATTTTTAATTTCATGATTTTTAAAATAAGTATCTTTAAATTTTGTAGAATTATAAAGATTTAAAACTTCAGATTTCCATAACTTCAATTTTTCTAAAAAATCATTTTCGTTTAAACGGTATAATTTTTCTTCAGTACCTATTACCTTATTGAAAACATCTTCTTTCTTTTTAAGATAATTATTTTCGATAGCATTATCTCCTCCAAAAATTAAACTATTTTCAAGGTTTTTTTCGTCAACTTTTAAATTTATCTTACTGCCGTTTGTAAGATAAATTTTGAATTGCTTGTCGTTGAAATACAAGTTATAAACCCCAGTATATTTTAAATCAAAATTCTTTTTAAATTCTCCACTTTGATTTATATCAATTTCAATATTGTAATTTTCTCCTTTAACAATAATTTTATTATGTGTGTGATTCTTGATTTTGCCAGAAATTGAATTATTTTCAGATGCAAATGAAAAGACGGAAGTGAAAAGAATTAACGTGATTAAAAATTTAGTCATAGAGTTGTTGTTTTTTGGTTTATCAAATTAACGATTAAAAAAAGCAAAAAGTATTTAATGTAAGAAAAAATACTATGCTATAAACAACATGAAACAGTACATCATGCGTTTATTACTTCCGAAATTATTGGGTATTTAGGAAAGATATTTCTGATTTTAGAGAAATAAAAAAGAGCTTCAATTTGAAGCTCTTTTTTGAGAAATTATATTCCTAATTCGGTGAATTTTTGAATCAATTTTGGGTCTGATGGACGAGGAGCATCGGCAGAAATAATATTCCCGTTTGGGTCTACTAAAATAAAACGAGGAATACCTTCGATAGCATAATCGGTCACAAATTTTGAGTTCCAATCGTTGTCAGCAAATAATTGAATGCCTCCTAATTTTTTTTCTTCCACCATTTTTCTCCATTTGTCATAATCCTTTTTGGCATCAATGGAAAGACTTACAAACTCAATGTTTTTACCATGATATTGTTCTTCCACTTTTTGAAGGCTTGGGATTTCTTTACGGCAAGGGCCACACCAAGTCGCCCAAACATCGATATAAACGTATTTTCCTTTTAAGCTTTCTAATGAGGTTTTTCCGCCTTTATAGTTTTCATAATCAAAAGTAGGCGATGCTTTTCCGGCAATCAATGTCTTTATTTTATTGAATTTAGTGGTCAAACCTTCTTTAAACTTTGCATTGTTTGAAAGTGACATCAATTCATTATATAATAATTCGGCTTCAGGATTTCCAGCACCGACTTCATAAGCCACATTTTGAATCAACGCATTTTTGATTGCTGGGCTTTTAATTTTTTTAATTTCTGGAACAGCAAACTTATACGTATATTCTTCGTTCTCTTTTAATTGTGAAGCAATATCATTATTAAATTTTGTGGTAACCAATCTCTGATAAGAAACTGAATATAAGAAATCGGCCTCATTATCTAAATCGATTGAACGATCTAATTTAGGAAAGCTTTCAGAAGGTTTAAATCCTTCTTTTTTAGCATAATGAGCATGATAATCTGCATAAATTAACAACTGTAATTGCTCAAAAAAAGTAATGCTTTTAACTTCGTTAGCTTTAAATTTTGAGTCATTAATTTTTGAAGCATTTAGCAAATTGGTAAAAGCAGTTTTAACTTCGCTTATTTTAGAAAGATAAGAAGACTCGTCAAGCGAATAAAAATCGGTTGGATTTCCAATTAATTTAGCTCCAGCTTTTGATTTTTCAATAAAATATTGATTCTCAGTACTTCCGTTGCCTGTGAATTTTAAAGTTTCAGCGAATTTTGTATCGTCAGCTTCAATTCCTAATTTCATTCCTTTTGCTAAGTACAAGGAAGTTTTGTTTGCTTTTGTTCCTAAAAAGTAATTACCTGAATATTCTATTGTAATTTGCTCATTAAAAGTTCCATCGGCTTTCAGAGTAATTTCTTTTTCGAAATCTTCTCCTTTAATTTTTAACTTTCCATCAGCAGTGTTTGTAATTTTTCCAGAAATGGTAATAACCTCTTTACTAAAACCAAATGTTGTAAATAAAAGGGTTAGTAATAAATAAATTGTGTTTTTCATATTGAGTAGTTTTTTGAAGTTCAAATATAATGAATGTACTTAAAATGTAATCTTAAATAAATACTAATAATTTATCTTGTTTTTTAAACGCTTTTTGCGGAATTTTGACATCCAAAATAAACAATAAAAATGAGTACAACACATTATATAAGTTCTGATGTTTTTTCTTTAGAACTACTTCACGAAATAATTTCACAAAACCATTCTCTTGCACTTTCAGAAGAAGCTCGTATTAACATTGAAAAATGTCGTGCTTATTTAGATAAAAAAATGCAATCGCAAAGCGAACCCATTTATGGTATAAACACCGGCTTTGGGTCGTTGTGTAACGTTAAAATTTCGAATGAAAATCTTTCGAAGCTTCAAGAAAATTTAATGAAGTCGCATGCTTGTGGTACAGGAGATGAAGTGCCTCATGAAGTGGTAAAAATCATGTTGTTGCTTAAAATAAAATCATTAAGCTTTGGACATTCGGGTGTGCAATTGCAAACAGTTGAGCGTTTAATTGATCTTTATAATAACGATGTTTTACCTGTAGTATATACTTTAGGATCGTTAGGAGCTTCTGGCGATTTAGCGCCTTTAGCACATTTGTGTTTACCATTGATTGGTGAAGGTGAAGTGTTTTATGATGGTTTCCGTCAGCCAGCTAGCAAAGTGTCAGAAAAAATGGGTTGGAAACCAATTGTTTTACAATCGAAAGAAGGATTAGCGTTGCTAAACGGAACTCAGTTTATGAGTGCTTATGGTTGTTATACTTTGTTAAAAGCCATGAAGTTTTCATACTTAGCAGACGTTATTGGAGCTATTTCATTAGAAGGGTTTGATGGTCGTTTAGAGCCTTTTAATGAGCTAATTCATATGGTGCGACCGCATAAAGGACAAATTGTAACGGCTAAACGTTTTCAAGATTTATTAGAAGACAGTGAAATTATTTCGCAACCTAAAAAACATGTTCAAGATCCGTATTCATTCCGTTGTATCCCACAAGTTCATGGAGCTTCGAAGGATACGATTGATTATGTAAAAAAAGTATTTAAAACCGAAATTAATTCGGTTACCGATAATCCTAATGTTTTTGTGGATGAAGATTTAATCATTTCAGGAGGAAATTTCCACGGGCAGCCATTAGCTTTAACTTTAGACTTTTTAGGTTTGGCTCTTGCCGAATTAGGAAGTATTTCAGAAAGAAGAACATACCAATTGATTTCAGGATTGCGTGATTTACCAGCTTTCTTGGTGAGTGATCCAGGACTGAATTCTGGTTTTATGATTCCTCAATATACTGCAGCGAGTATTGTAAGCCAGAACAAACAATTGGCAACACCAGCTAGTATCGATAGTATTGTGTCAAGTAATGGTCAAGAAGATCACGTTTCGATGGGTGCAAACGCAGCTACCAAATGTTTGAAAATCATGGAAAATTTAGAGCGTATTTTAGCTATTGAATTGATGAATGCTTCTCAAGCAATTGAATTTAGAAGACCTTTAAAATCGAGTGAATTTATTGAAATGTTTATCAAATCGTACAGAGAAGAAGTACCTTTAGTAAACGAAGACCGCATTTTACATTACGATATCGAAAAATCTATTGCTTTCTTGAATAGTTTTCAGATTGAAGAGTTGGAATAAAATGGATTTTGTAATTGTCAATTTAACCTCAAAAAAGTTTATTGGTAAGTCACTATCGATGTCTTTTTCTGAAGATAGAACCGGGCAATTATGGGGGAGTTTTATGCCGAGAGTAAAAGAGATTGCGAATCGAGTAGGAGGCGAGCGTGTTTCGATGCAGTTGTACTCAGATGATTTCATGCAAAATCCGGAATTACTTTATACTAAATGGGCAACTGTTGAAGTTGTCAATTATAATTTGATTCCAAATGGATTAGAAGCAATTGATATAACAGGAGGTTTGTATGCTGTTTTCCCGTATAAAGGGAATATCATACAAGCTCCTGTTTTTTTTGAAAAGATATTTATGGAATGGATTCCAAATTCGGAATATGAATTAGACAATTCCAGACTGCATTTTGAAATTTTACCAGAGGGAAAATACGATCCAATGGATCCTAATTCGGAAGAAACTATTTATATTCCAATAAAATTAAAGGAGTAAAACCGCAATTAGTCCTAAAACGGCAGGTATAGTTTGCACATATAAAATTCTTTTTGATGCAGTCACGGCGCCATAAACTCCGGCAACTGCGACACAACCTAAAAAGAAACAAGCTACATTTTTGCACCATATTTCATCTTGAATTAGCAAAGACCAGATTAATCCAGCAGCTAGAAATCCGTTGTACAAACCTTGATTAGCGGCGAGCACTTTGGTAGGTTCAAATAAATGTTCAGGAATGGTTCTAAAAACTTTTTTGGCTTTGGTTGTCCAAGCAAACATTTCTAACCATACTATATAAATATGGATGATTGCTACAAATGCGATGATAATAATGGATAGTATGTTCATGTTATTTATTTAAGATGTCATTTGAATTTTTGTTTACAATAAGTTTGTAGATAAGCATTAAACATGCTAAAACTTCTGCCAACATTCCTGATGTTAATATTCCTGATGCCATTGGCCAGTGCATAATTTTTAATAATGCTCCTATTGTTGTAAAAATCATTCCTAAAACGAATACGACAATTATATGTTTGTATTTCATAATTAGTTTCGTTGTTGAAATGGGGTTATAGTTCCTTTTTCTAAATATTTTTTCATTTGCCTTAACAAATTAGCCCAGCAATAACTGGCTACTTTATATTCTTTACTTACTTCTGTCCAATTTTTGTGGTAAAACTCAACCGAGGTGGTAGTTGGGTTTATTTCTTTTAAAATAAATCCGAAACTAGTGGGTAACCATTCTGTAGTAGCTTTGGTCATTTTAAATTCAACCTGTTCATCGTGTTTTAAAATGCTGATTTCGGCAAACCAATTGTATTCCTCGGCGAAATAAAAATTATAAACAGCGTCCAACTCAGGAGTTCCACTACAACGTTTTGTCCACCAATTGTTCAACTCATTAGGCAAACTAATGGCTTTAAATACTCGCTCTTTAGGGACATTTATGGTGAAATCGTGGTAAATGGTATGCATTCGATTATGAATTATTCGTTATCTAAAAGCTTTTCAATTCGCTTATCCGGAATTAACCACATTAAAGCTACTAAAATATATATTACTGCCGAAATTAATTCATGATAATAAGTGGATAAAATGGCAATTATATATAATACCACCGAAATTTTTCCTTTAATATCTTTACCAACAGCTTTGAATAGTAATGAGTCATTACCATGTGTTTTTATAATTATGCTTTGAAGAATATTATAAGAAACACCACACATTAAAAGTATAAAACCGTAAAATAACATGGGAAAAGCGGCAAAGTGATGTTCTCCAATCCAAGCCGTAGCAAAGGGAACTAAGGACAACCAGAACAGCAAGTGTAAATTGGCCCAAAGAATTCCACCGGTTACTTTTTTTACAGTATGCATCATGTGGTGGTGGTTGTTCCAGTAAATACCCACATAAATAAAGCTCAATACATAGCTAATAAAGACGGGGAACAATTTTAGAAGTGACTTAAAATCAGTTCCATCAGGTGTTTTCATTTCTAAAACCATGATGGTTATAATAATGGCCAATACACCATCGCTAAAAGCTTCAAGTCGAGTTTTGTTCATGTTTTAAATTTTAAAATTTATTTTCAATAGGTATATTTACGTTTCAATAAAATTAGCTTAAGTTTTATGTTATCGTAAATGATACCTAATAGTAATGTAATGGATGCCAGTAGTAATATTTTTAGCCCAATTTTAGAGTAAAAAATACCACCTGTTATTCCTCCAATAAAAAAAAAACTTATTATTGTTAAACGTAATTTGATTGATGAAAAAAGTTTTTTTCTTTGTTCTTCTGTTTTATAAAAATACAATTGAGATAATTCGATACCTAAGTCGGTAAAAAGCCCTGTTAAGTGAGTGGTTCTAACTGTAGCATTAGAAATTGAGGTTACTAACGAATTTTGTAAACCCATGGCAAACAACAAAGAATAAGCTATTAGATTTGAATCTTTAGCAATTAAACTTTCGCCAAATATTGCGATGAGCAATAAAATTAAACTCTCAATTGAAATGGGTATTAGATAAGTATTTTTTCTCTTTTTTTGTGAAATTAGTTCCACTAAAAAATTGGAGACTAATGATCCTAAAAAAAAGAAAAAGATATACAAGAAATACACAAAACCTTTCCAAAATTGTAATTTAAATACTTCATCAACAAAAAATGCAAAATGTCCGGTCACGTTGGTAGTCAGTTGATAAACAGATAAAAAACCAGCAATATTCACTATGCCTGCCACAAATGACAATAAAGATGCGATTTGCAAGTTGTGTTTAAAAGTTCTTGTTCTTCCTTTATGTCTAAACATCTAAAATGTTCTTAGTTTTTCTTTATTTTGAAAGTTTAACTCAATGATTTATGTATTCTTCTTTTATGATGTGATTGTCTCAAATCGTTTTCTCCTGAAATAATACTAATGTTTCCGTCCACTTCAAGCATGGCTAATTTGACTTCGTTATAATGTAGAACACCATGTTCCCGCATGACTTCTTCTAATTCATCTGAAGTGATATCAAGTTTGGTTAACGTTTTATATTCGGTTTTTCCGTTATGGATTAAAATTTCTGGTTTGTCCTGAACAAAGTCATTAAACTTCTTCGATTTGTACATTAATTTCTTTAAACTAAAACTCAGTAAGAATAACACAAACGCGGCCAATAAACCTCCAAGAAGACTCGTATTGTTTCCCACCATAGCATTTTGAACAGCGTTACTGATGAGTAAAACCAAAATGACATCGGCAGTATTAAGTTGGGATAATTCTTTTTTACCAAAAATTCGCACGGCAATAATCATAAAAAAATAAACTGCAACACTTCTTAGGATTATGTCGAGATATGGATTCATTTTGAATTATTTAATCTTAAAATTTTTCTCAATAGCTTTGATCATTTCGCCAGCAATATCTTTGTGAGTAGCACCTTCAATACCCTCTAATCCTGGAGAAGAATTTACTTCTAACAAAAGAGGTCCTTTGCTTGAACGGATAATATCGACTCCTGCAACTCTTAAATCCATGGCTTTGGCAGCACGAATGGCAATTTTCTTTTCTTCGGCAGTTACTTTTACAACCGAAGCAGTTCCTCCCATATGAATATTGGCTCTAAATTCACCTGGAGCCGCTTCACGTTGCATGGCGGCAACCACTTTTCCATCGACTACAAATAAACGAAGGTCTTTTCCGTTGGCCTCCTTAATGAATTCTTGTACTAAAATATTAGCATTTAGGCTTTTGAAGGCATTGATTACTGATTCTGCCGCTTTTTTTGTTTCGGCCAAAACGACTCCTTTTCCTTGCGTTCCTTCTAATAATTTTACAATTAAAGGAGAACCACCCACCATTTGAATTAAATCATTAGTGTCTAATGGAGAATTGGCAAAACCAGTTGTAGGAATGTCTACACCATGATTTAAAAGTAATTGAAGCGAAAATAATTTGTCCCTAGATTGTGTTATGGCTGCTGCCGAATTCAAGCAATATACTTTTAATGCTTCAAATTGTCTGGTTAATGCACATCCGTAAAATGTCATACTTGGACGAATTCGTGGGATAACGGCATCAAAATTATTTAAAACACGACCGCCACGATAATGAATTTCGGGATTTGTCGCATCGAGTTTCATATAACATTCCTTGATGTTTAAGAAATGCATTTCGTGACCGCGCATTTCTCCGGCTTCAATGATTCTTCGGTTGCTGTATAATTCTGGATTGCTGGCTAAAACGCCAATTCGAAGTCCATTTTTTATAACTTCGGAAGAAGTGTAATAATTTTTAATTTCATCAAATGAAGGTTGTCCAAACTGGTATTTTTCCTCAGGATCCACTACAAGTCTACCCATCATGGCTTCTCTGCCAAGGAGCATTCTAAAACCCATTGAATCTCGATTGGTAAGTGTAACTTCTATAGTCCAAGTTTTTTCACCAACGTGTAATTGTGTTTGAATTACATAGCGTTGTTCTCTAAAACCGCTGGAACTTTTAACCACACGTTTGTCAACCAATCTTGCTTCACAGCTTTTGGTTATTTTGGTATTGTTTTGAAGCGGATTGACATCAAATTGTACCCAATTTTCATTATTTTTTAAAAAAGGAATGATATTTACAGCGTGTAATGCTGATGTTTTTGCACCCGAATCTACTCGAGCTTTAATATAAGGTATCTGTAATTCAGGAAATGAGCACCATTCTTCACTTCCAATAATCACTTTGCTTTGTGGCATGTTTTATAGGTTTAATTTAAAGAACTAAGTTAGTAATTATTTTAGAAGTCGTTTAAACTTTTTTGATTGAAGCGAAAAATAGGGATTTTTATTTCAGATATAACCTTTTTTTGCACTGCATAGCAGAGCTACGGAGTTAGAAAACAGTTAGATATGGGAGAAAAAGACCATTTTGCAGCCAATTGAAAAAAGTTTAAATGACTTCAATAAAAAAACCTACTAATTAGTAGGTTTTGGTGCTTTTTTAATTTTTACTTTGAGTTCTTGTGATTCAGCATCTAAATCCATTTCGATGGTGTCACCTTCATGAATTTTTGAAGTAATAATTTCTTCGGCTAAAGCATCTTCAACGTACTTTTGAATGGCACGTTTTAATGGTCTTGCTCCAAATTGCTTATCGAAACCTTTATCTGCAATAAATGCTTTGGCTTCATCAGATAATTTAAGAGTATATCCTAAATCATGAACTCTTCCAAGTAATTTTTTAAGTTCAATTTCGATAATTAAATTGATGTCTTCTTTTTCCAATGCATTAAATACAATAACATCGTCTATTCTGTTTAAGAATTCTGGCGCAAAAGTTTTCTTTAAAGCATTTTCGATGATGCTTTTTGAATTATCATCGGCTTGAGAAACTTTCGCAGCTGTTCCGAAACCAACACCTTGACCGAAATCTTTCAATTGACGTGCTCCTACATTAGAAGTCATGATAATGATAGTGTTTCTAAAATCGATTTTACGACCTAAACTATCAGTCAAATAACCATCATCAAGAACTTGCAACATCATATTAAAGACATCTGGGTGTGCTTTTTCAATTTCATCTAAAAGTACAACACAATATGGTTTGCGACGTACTTTTTCGGTCAATTGTCCACCTTCTTCGTAACCTACGTATCCCGGAGGCGCTCCAACCAAGCGCGAAATGGCAAATTTCTCCATGTATTCACTCATGTCAATACGAACTAAGGCATCTTCTGAATCGAATAGTTCTTTGGCTAAAACTTTGGCCAATTGTGTTTTTCCAACACCTGTTTGTCCAAGGAAAATGAAAGAACCAATTGGTTTGTTAGGATCTTTTAACCCAGCACGATTACGTTGAATAGCTCGTGCAATTTTTAACACCGCTTCATTTTGTCCAATCACTTTATTTTGAATAAGATCAGGTAAGTGAGCAAGTTTGTTGCTTTCAGTTTGAGCAATACGATTAACAGGTATTCCTGTCATCATTGAAACGACATCAGCCACGTTATCTTCAGTAACTTGAATACGATTGGTTTTAGAATCTTCTTCCCATAACTCTTGAGCAATGGCCAAATCTTTTTCTAATTTTTTCTCGTCATCACGAAGTTTTGCAGCTTCTTCATATTTCTGTCTTTTTACTACAGAATTTTTCAATTCGCGAACTTCTTCTAATTGACGTTCTAAATCTAAAATTTGCTTCGGAACATCAATATTAGTAATGTGAACACGAGATCCTGCTTCGTCTAACGCATCAATCGCTTTGTCTGGTAAAAAACGTTCAGACATGTATCTTTCGGTTAATTTCACACAAGCTTCGATTGCTTCGTCAGAATAAGTTACACTGTGATGATCTTCGTATTTGTCTTTTATATTGTGTAAAATGGTAATCGTTTCTTCAATTGAAGTTGGATTTACAATTACTTTTTGAAAACGTCTTTCTAAAGCCCCATCTTTTTCAATATATTGACGATATTCATCAAGAGTGGTTGCTCCAATACATTGTATTTCGCCTCGAGATAAAGCGGGTTTGAACATATTAGAAGCATCTAAAGAGCCGGTGGCACCACCAGCACCAACAATGGTGTGAATTTCATCAATAAAAAGAATAATGTCATCATTCTTTTCTAATTCATTCATAACTGCTTTCATACGCTCTTCAAACTGTCCTCTGTATTTAGTTCCAGCGACAAGACTGGCTAAATCTAAGGTAACCACTCGTTTTCCGTATAAAATTCGTGATACTTTCTTTTGAATTATGCGTAAGGCCAGCCCTTCAGCAATAGCAGATTTACCCACACCTGGTTCACCAATCAATAATGGGTTGTTCTTTTTACGGCGACTCAAAATTTGAGAAACACGTTCGATTTCTTTTTCACGACCTACAACTGGATCGAGTTTTCCTTCTTCTGCCATTTCTGTAAGGTCACGCCCAAAATTATCTAATACAGGTGTTTTAGATTTTTTGTTTGATTTGTTGGCAGGGTTGTTAAAATTATCCCCTTTTAAACTGTCATCCTGTCCTGAATCATCATTGTATGAAGACTCATTTTTAGGGAAGTTGTCTTGAAAATCTTCTTCGTTTGGCATCATAGTTAGATATTGTTCTTTGGCTACGTCGTAGTCTATTTTTAATTTGTTAAGCAATTTAGTTGTTGGATCATTTTCATTACGTAAAATGCACAACAACAAATGCGCAGTACTGATAGAAGAACTTTGAAACACTTTTGCTTCTAGAAAAGTTGTTTTTAGAGCTCTTTCGGCTTGTCTTGTCAGATGTAAGTTCTTTTTGTCGTTTCCAGCTACTGGATTAGGATTTGCGGGACTTAATATTTCAACTTTTCTTCGTAAATGTTCTAAATCTACAGATAGATTATTTAAAATAGTAATAGCTGTTCCATTTCCGTCACGCAAAATACCAAGCATCAAATGTTCGGTGCCAATAAAATCATGTCCCAAACGCAATGCTTCTTCCTTACTGTAAGTAATTACATCTTTTACCCTCGGTGAAAAATTATCATCCATAATATATGATTGTTAATGTAAATTTAGTGATTTATGATTCCATATGCAAAAATCATTCCTCACAAATATCAACTGTCAGCTAATTGACAAAAAAATATCGAAAAATTGAGTTAAAAATCAAATAATTTATTAACCAAACCCCTTGAAAAATTTGTTAATAAATCAGCTAAATTTATGCTTACATATGTCTAAAAAATAATCGAGAAAGCTTATATTAGCAAGATTTTTTAAATTAATATAATTAAACATAAATATAAGTATGTCTGACGGAGAAAAGTTAATTCCAATTAACATTGAAGACGAAATGAAATCAGCTTACATCGATTATTCGATGTCGGTTATTGTATCGCGTGCCTTACCTGATGTGAGAGATGGTTTAAAACCCGTTCACCGAAGAGTTTTGTTTGGTATGCATGAATTAGGAGTTTATTCAAATAAAGCTCATAAAAAATCAGCAAGAATTGTCGGTGAAGTATTAGGAAAGTATCACCCACACGGAGATACCTCTGTTTACGACGCGATGGTTCGTATGGCTCAGGAATGGAGTTTACGTTATTTATTAGTTGACGGTCAAGGTAACTTTGGTTCTGTCGATGGTGATAGCCCAGCAGCAATGCGTTATACTGAGGCAAGAATGAAAAAGATGTCAGAAGAAATCATGGCTGACATTGATAAAGAAACCGTTGATTTTCAATTGAACTTTGACGATACTTTATATGAACCAAAAGTAATGCCTACACGTGTTCCTAATCTTTTGATTAATGGAGCGTCTGGTATTGCGGTAGGTATGGCAACCAACATGGCACCTCATAACTTAACTGAAGTTATTGACGGAACATTAGCTTATATCGACAACAACGATATTGAGATTGACGAATTAATGCACCATATTAAAGCACCAGATTTCCCAACGGGAGGTGTAATATATGGTATGGATGGCGTTCGTGAAGCATTCAAAACAGGTCGTGGACGTGTTGTGATGCGTGCTAAAGTAAACTTCGAAGAAGTAGAAGGCCGTGAGTCTATCATCGTTACCGAAATTCCGTATCAAGTGAATAAGGCTAATATGATCAAACATACAGCCGATTTAGTTAATGATAAAAAAATTGAAGGTATTGCCAACATCCGTGACGAATCGGATAGAAACGGTATGCGTATCGTTTATATTTTAAAACGTGATGCAACACCTAATGTGGTTTTAAATACATTATATAAATTCACACAATTACAATCTTCTTTCAGTGTTAACAACATTGCATTGGTAAAAGGTCGTCCGCAAATGTTGAATCTTAAAGATCTGATTCATCATTTTGTTGACCACCGTCACGATGTAGTTACACGTAGAGCTCAATTTGATTTACGTAAAGCAGAAGAAAGAGCACATATTTTAGAAGGTTTAATTATTGCTTCTGATAATATTGATGAAGTAATTCAATTAATTCGCGCTTCAAAAAATGCAGATGAAGCGAGAGAGAAATTAATCGAACGTTTCAAATTATCTGAAATTCAAGCCAAAGCCATTGTTGAAATGCGTCTACGTCAGTTAACTGGACTAGAGCAAGACAAATTGCGTGCTGAATATGACGAAATCATGAAATTGATTACGTATTTGAAAGAATTATTGGCAAGCAAAGAAATGAGAATGCAAGTAATTAAAGATGAATTAGCTGAAATCAAAGATAAATATGGTGACGGTCGTCGTTCTACTATCGAATATGCTGGAGGTGATGTAAGTATCGAAGATTTAATCGCTGATGAACAAGTAGTAATTACTATTTCTCACGCAGGGTATATTAAACGTACTTCTCTTTCTGAATACAAAACACAAAATAGAGGAGGAGTAGGACAAAAGTCTGCTGGAACAAGAGATCAAGATTTCTTAGAGCAAATGTTTATTGCAACAAACCACCAGTACATGATGTTCTTTACTCAAAAAGGAAAATGTTTCTGGATGCGTGTGTACGAAATTCCGGAAGGAAGTAAAACTGCCAAAGGTAGGGCCATTCAAAACTTAGTGAACATTGAAAGTGACGATAAAGTAAAAGCATTTATTTGTACACAAGATTTAAAAGACCAAGAATACATCAATAGTCATTACTTGATTATGGTGACTAAAAAAGGTCAAGTGAAAAAATCATCATTAGAATTGTATTCTCGTCCAAGAGTAAATGGTGTTGCAGCCATTACAATTAGAGAAGATGATGAATTATTAGAAGCAAAATTAACTAACGGTGAAAGCCAAGTGTTAGTGGCGGTTAAATCTGGTAAATTAGTTCGTTTCGAAGAAGGAAAAACACGTCCAATGGGAAGAACTGCTTCTGGAGTACGTGGAATTACCTTAGCCGATGATAACGATGAAGTAATTGGCATGGTTTCTGTAAATGATATGGAAAGTGAAATTTTAGTAGTTTCAGAAAACGGTTACGGAAAACGTTCTTCATTAGATGATTATCGTATCACCAATCGTGGTGGAAAAGGGGTTAAAACTCTTAACATTACCGAAAAAACTGGAGCTTTAGTTTCTATTAACAATGTAACCGATGCTGACGATTTAATGATTATCAACAAATCAGGATTGACTATTCGTATGATGGTTTCTGATTTAAGAGTTATGGGTCGTGCGACACAAGGAGTTCGTTTGATTAATATTAAAGGAAACGATTCTATTGCAGCTGTTGCCAAAGTATTACGTGAAGACGAAGCGGAAGAGCTTGTTGAAGGTATCGAAGGCGATGAATCTGCTGAAGATGTTTCTGACGATGAAACTACTGAAGAAACTGAAAGTCAAGAATAATTATTTAAAAAATTAAAGATGAAAATTAAAAATTTAGCAATTGCAACCTCACTATTTATATCAGTTGCAACATTTGCACAAAAAGAAGAGTTGAAAGCTGCTGAAAAAGCTTTAAAATCAGGAAATTCTGCTGAAGCACAATCAACTTTAAAACAAGTTGAACACATGATTGTTAATTCAGACGATGCTCAAAAAGCACAGTATTATTTCTTAAAAGGAAATGCTAGCTTTGATTTAGCTAAAAAAGGAACAGATGCTGATAACAATTATTCTGCTGCTGCCGAAGCTTATAATCATTTGTTAGATGTTGAAAATAAGTCAGGTAAAGCGAAATATTCTACTCAAGCAAAAACATCTCTTGTAGAATTAAAAGGTTTGTTGACAAATAGCGCTATTGCTGACAGTGATGCAAAAAAGTATAAGCAAAGTGCGTTGAAGTTATATCAAGTTTATTCACTTGATAAAAAAGACTCAATTATGCTTTATTATGCTGCAAACACGGCAATTAATGCTCAAGATTTTGATTTAGCTCTAGATTATTATAATAAATTGAAAGAAATTAATTATTCTGGTAAAGGAGTGAGTTATTTGGCTAAAAGTAAAATTACGGAGCAAGAAGAGCCTTTTACTACTTTAGCAGATAGAGACAGAGCTGTAAAATTAGGATCACATTCTAATCCTAGAACTGAAAAAATACCTTCAAAAAGAGGTGAGATTTACAAAAATATTTCATTGATTTATATTCAAAAAGGGGATGTTGCAGCTGCTAAAAAATCTATTGGTGATGCAAGAAAAACAAATCCTGATGATACTTCATTAATATTATCTGAAGCCGATTTGTATTTGAAAACAAATGATTATGAAACGTACAAAAAATTAATTTCAGAAGCTTTAGCTAAAGATCCTAATAATGCTGATTTATATTACAATTTGGGAGTTATTTCTGGTCAATCGAAAGAGAAAAATGCCAAAATTGATGCTGAAGGCTATTATTTAAAAGCGATTGAAATTGATCCTAAATACAAAAATGCTTATATGAATTTAGCAGTATTGAAACTTGAAGGAGAAAAAGAAATCATTGATGCAATGAATAAGTTAGGTACTTCAGCAGCTGACAATAAAAAATATGAAGCTTTAAAAGTAAAACGTGAAGGAATATATAAATCTACAATTCCATTTTTAGAAAAAGCATATGATTTGTTTTCAGGTGATAAAGATATTAAATCGACATTGTTAAATATGTACAATGCACTTGATATGACTGAAAAATATAAAGCATTAAAAGCTAGAAATTAATATCGATAGATTACTAATAAAAAAAGCGCTTCAATTATTTGAAGCGCTTTTTTTATATAATTTTTTTAATAACTCTTAACTTGTGAGTATGCCTATTTAATTCGGCATTGTAAATCCCTAAGTGATCTAATCTGTCAATGCGAACTTTTCCGCTGGCGTGAATAATGTAATTATCTTCCATTATGATTCCAACGTGAATAATATTTCCTTCTTCATTGTCAAAAAAGGCTAAATCGCCTGGCTCGCTTTCTTCAATAAAACTTAATGCTTCTCCTTGATTTGCTTGTTGTGATGCATCACGAAATAGCTTATATCCATTTAGTTTATAAACCATTTGCGTAAAACCTGAACAGTCAATCCCAAATGGTGTTTTTCCACCCCATAAGTATGGAGCATGCATGTACATAAAAGCCGTGTTTAAAAGGTTAGATTTTGGTTTTTCACCACTGGTTCTTAAACCTTCAAAAGTAAATTTTTCGGTGTTAATTCCTTCATAACTTAAAAATGATAATGAAGCTCCTAGAGGAATTGGGATTAATATATTACTTGGAGAAGTAATGTATTCAATTAAATCGCTATTTAAGATAATACCATCTTTACAAAGCTTATTATAGTCTTCCTCGGCTATTTCTTTAAACTGTTTAGGGTCTATCCAGCCTTCGTAACCATCATAATCTAATTTAATTTTAGCCCATTTTGGTGTATGTTCTAAAACTATAAAATGCTCACCAAACAACACTTGCGAAACTAATTCGCTTCGGTCACTTGGCTCTAATCGTAAAGGAATATTGGCTAGGTTACAAATACCAAACATTTATAAGGATTATGAGTTATGAATTATGAGTTACAAGTTAAACCTTAAAAAGTTTTAAAACTCATAACTCATAATTTTTAATTTATAACTATTTAAGCTCTTTCAATAACAATTGCCGAAGCGCCACCACCACCATTACAAATAGCTGCAGCACCGATTTTAGCATTATTTTGTTCTAAAACGTTAATTAATGTTACAATAATTCTTGCTCCTGAACAACCTAGGGGATGTCCTAATGAAACAGCACCACCATTAACATTAACTTTATCGTTATCTAGACCTAAAATTTGAGCATTTGCTAATCCAACAACAGAGAAAGCTTCGTTAAATTCGAAAAAGTCAACATCAGAAATTGATAAACCAGCTTTTTCTAATGCTTTTGGCAATGCCTTTGCAGGAGCAGTTGTAAACCACTTTGGCTCTTGAGCGGCATCAGCATATCCTTTAATGTAAGCTAATGGTTTTAATCCCATTGCTAGAGCTTTTTCTTCGCTCATTAATACTAAAGCTGCAGCTCCATCATTGATTGTTGATGCATTAGCGGCAGTTACAGTTCCGTCTTTAGTAAAAACTGCGTTTAAAGCAGGTATTTTGTCTAATTTCACATTAGAGTACTCTTCGTCTTTTGACACTACAATTGGATCTCCTTTTCTTTGAGGAATTGATACAGGAACAATTTCGTTATCAAATTTTCCTGCTTCCCAAGCATTGGAAGAACGTGTATAAGATTGAATAGCGAAGTTATCTTGATCTTCACGAGAAATTTTATATTCAGTAGCGCACAAATCAGCAAAAACACCCATAGCTTGTTGATCATAAGCATCAACCAATCCGTCTTTTTGCATGCCATCAACGAAAGTTGTTGGACCAAATTTAACTCCGTTTCTCATATGTACATAGTGAGGAATCAAACTCATGTTTTCCATTCCACCTGCTACAACAATTTCTGCATCGCCACACATAATGGCTTGAGCTCCCATCATTACTGATTTCATTCCTGAAGCACATACTTTATTAACTGTAGTACAAGCAACTTCGTTAGATAATCCAGCGTGTATTGCTGCCTGTCTTGCAGGAGCTTGACCAACACCAGCCTGAACTACATTACCCATAAAAACTTCATTTACTAAAGCTGGGTCTAAATTAATTTTGTTTAAAGCACCTTTAATGGCAGTAGCACCTAATTGAGAAGCAGAAACACTTGATAGCGCACCCATAAAACTCCCTATTGGTGTACGTGCAGCTGATACTATAACAACTTTTTTCATTTTGTATGATTTACTAAAATTATTTCGCGAATTTACTAATTTTATAAAGAATTCATAGTTGAATTTTAATATTATTTATCCTGTTTTGTTGTTTAAATATGAGATAACTTTAAATTATTTTCAATTTGTATGATGTTGATTTATAACGCTTTTACAATTTATATTGAAAATAACTTAAAAAATTGAAAAAAAAAGTTGGTAATAAGGGATTGATACCCTACATTTGCAACCGCAAAAAAGGTTAAGTTCTTTGCAGAAAAGGAGAGGTGCCAGAGCGGTAATGGAGCAGATTGCTAATCTGTCGACGGGTAACTGTCGCCAGGGTTCGAGTCCCTGTCTCTCCGCTTTTTTTGTCCTCGGGGTGTAGCGTAGCCCGGTTATCGCGCCTGCTTTGGGAGCAGGAGGCCGCAGGTTCGAATCC
>JASLID010000141.1 GCA_030153045.1 Flavobacterium sp. | reverse complement strand
CCATTAACCCGCAAAAGAAAGCTAAATAAGCAATTAATGGTAAAATAATATCGAATAAACTGAATCTACAAGTTGGTAATAAACCGTCTGATTTTTGTTTACCACTAAATACTTTTACCGTATTGTTTTTATACACATAAGTCGTGTCAACATTTGTAGTATCGATATCTACGACAAATGTTTTTTCTTCCGATTTTTGAATACTGTCTTGGATGAACTTTGGTATTTCCTTTAAATATTTTTCAGAAATTAAAATAGGTTCGTCTTTTTTTCCGTTTAAAACATAGTCAACAGAATAGTTGTTTCCAGTAAACATACTAACTACTACAAAAAGTAGCGAAGAAATAAAAATTGCTAACCAAAACCTACTTAATACCATGTTGTTATGTTTTTAAAAATTTATTGATAAGTTGTGTGGTAGAACTATCGTGATTTTTGACAGCACCACTTTCCATTTCACTTAAAATAGAATTGGCTAATTGTTTTCCTAATTCAACTCCCCATTGATCATAACTATAAATGTTCCAAATAATTCCTTGTACAAATATTTTGTGTTCGTACATGGCGATTAAGGCGCCTAAACTTTCTGGAGTTAATTTTTTAATTAAAATAGTGTTAGTTGGTTTGTTTCCTTCGAAAACTTTAAACGGAATTAAATGCGAAACTTCTGCTTCCGTTTTTCCTTGTGTGATAAATTCTGAAAGTACTTCTTCACGAGATTTTCCTTTTAATAAAGCTTCTGTTTGTGCGAAAAAGTTCGACATTAATTTGTTATGATGGTCTTTTTCGTTGTGTAAAGGCTGAATAAATCCTATAAAATCTGTTGGAATTACTTTCGTTCCTTGATGAATTAATTGAAAAAATGCGTGTTGTGAATTGGTTCCCGGTTCGCCCCAAACAATTGTTCCGGTTTGATAATTTACTGGAAATCCGTTTCGTGCAATAGATTTTCCGTTACTTTCCATATTACTTTGTTGTAAATATGGCGCTAATTTTTGTAAATATTGCGTGTACGGAATTAATGCTTCTGTTTCAGTTCCGAAAAAATTATTGTGCCAAATACTCAACAAAGCTAAAACAACAGGAATATTATTTTCAAAAGGTGTCGTTTTAAAATGCGAATCCATTTTATTCGCACCTTTTAATAATTGATCGAAATTATCAAATCCAACTGCTAAACTAATTGTTAATCCGACAGCGCTCCATAATGAAAATCGTCCGCCAACCCAATCCCACATTGGGAAAATGTTTTCAGATGCAATTCCGAAATTAGTTACATTTTGTAAATTACTAGAAACCGCCACAAAATGTTTGGCGATGTCTTTTTCAGAAGCTGATTTTAAAAACCATTTTTTTACCGTTTCCGAATTGGTCAAGGTTTCTTGAGTGGTAAATGTTTTAGAAACAATAACGAATAAAGTGGTTTCTGGATTTATTTTTTTTAATATTTCTTGTACATGATCGCCATCTACATTAGAAATAAAATGGGTGTTTAAATTATTTTTATAAAATTGAAGTGCATCTACAACCATTGCTGGCCCTAAATCTGAACCCCCAATTCCGATATTTACCACATCAGTAAATGCTTTTCCAGAATAGCCTTTGGCTTCTCCAGAAACAATATAATTTGTAAAGTCTTTTATCTTGTTTTTTGTGGCGAAAATTTCAGGAATTACGTTTTTACCTTCAAATGAAATCAGGTCATTTTCATTGGCACGTAAAGCGGTGTGAAGTACAGCTCTGCATTCTGTTTCATTAATTTTTTCGCCAGAGAAATAGTTTGAAATGGCATCTTGTAAACCTACTTCATTTGCTAATTCAATTAGTAAATTTAGGGTTTCTTTTGTCCAATTGTTTTTGGAAAAATCTACATAAAAATCGTCCCATTCAATACTGAATGTTGAAGCTCTTTTGGCATCTTTTTCGAACAAATCTTTTATCGATTGAAATTCAATTTCTGAAAAATGTGTTCTTAATTTTTGCCAAGCGTTGGTTTCGGTTGGATTTATAGTATTAAGGCTCATTTGTTATTCTTTAAAAGTTTTAGCTGTTGTGTCGTCTAATTCTTTTTTAAGCGGAGCAATTGTTGCCAAATATTTTTCTTTTTGTTTTTTTGTCATCGGTTCAGATGTCGGCAATTTTAATCGTAAAGGATCAACTTGCACACCATTTTTCCAAAAACGATAACACACGTGCGGGCCAGTAGCTAATCCCGTACTTCCTACTTTTCCAATCACTTGCCCTTGTGTTACAGACTGTCCTCTGCGAACCAAAATTTTCGACATGTGAAGGTATTGTGTAGCGTATTTTGAGTTGTGTTTTACTTTTACAAAATTTCCGTTTCCAGAAGTATAACCCGTAGCTTCTACAACTCCAGAAGCAGTTGTTTTAATTGGAGTTCCGTGTGGTGCAGCATAATCTGTTCCGTTGTGGGCTTTCCAAGTAAATTGCACTGGATGAAATCTTCGAGCGGTAAATTTTGACGTTAATTTAAAGAAAGAAAGCGGTGCTTTTAAAAACATACTTTTCGCACCTGATGCTTTTTCGTCAAAGTATTCTGGTTTTTTTTGTTTTTCGTTAATTTTATAAGGAAACGCGTAGATGTTTTTTCCTTTGTATTCGAAATAAGAAGCTTCTACTTCATCAACTCCTAAATATTCGCCATTTTCGAAATATTTTTCTTTGATGGTTACGGCAAATTTATCTCCTTTTTTAAGTTTGAAAAAGTCGATTGAGTATTTGTAAATTTGAGCCAATTCGTTAGCTAAAGCTGCACTAACACCATTTCTTGAAAGGGTTTCAGATAATGAACCATCTAATTCTGCAGCAATAGTTCTTCTTTTAATTACCGTTGGACGTTTTTTTATTTGGACGTTGATAGAATCTCTTAAATCAACAACCAAATAACTCGTTTTGTCCTGAACATAAACTAATGCTTTTATGTTTTTCTTGTTTTTCTTGTCCGATAAAGTGATGAAAGGTTTACCAGCACGAATGTTTTTTATGTCGAATGAATCTTTTATTTTTTCAGTAACATCAAAGGTTTTTAAACTATCTGGTAATGTATACGCTTCTAAAATAGTACTAAAAGTATCGCCAGATTGCAAGGTGTCTTCCACCACCGAAAAGTCATTAAAAGTGAAGCCATATTTTTTAATTATAGGTTCTTTTTTAACGGTTTTTTCTGCAATTTTTTTAGCATTTTCTTTATCTTGACAAGAAAACGATAGTAGTAGTATTAGTGCGTATAGTAAGTATTTCAAATTTTATTTTTTTTGGTATTATTCTCCCCAATTTTTTAATTCTTCTTCACTCCAAAGTTCAGGGAAGAAAATTCTTCTTTGGTATTTTGGTAACATGTATTTTTTCCAATCGCTTCCACCAGTTGCTTCATGATTTCCAGGAACGCTTTCAATATATTTTTTAGCGGCATTAAAATGACCCATCACCCAAGTGATATTCACTGTTTTGTCGTAATGACGCATAGCTGCAACTAAATCTGGATTTTTTTGATCGTTTTCAGGTAATTGTTTGAATTTTTGCCAAAGATTTTTATTGTTATATTCTTCTATAAACGATAAAAATTCTTTTTTGTATTTGCGTTCAAATTCGGCCAACAAATACGATTTTTGACCAGTTTGATAATCTTTCCCAGCGGCTTGCCAGTATAAATGTTCTAAAGCATTTTCGTAAGATGCTTCAACATCAATAGTTGCTCTAAATCGGATGTCAATTAGATTGATTAAATCTGTTGAAGCAAATTCAATCATTCTGTATTGTGCACTTTGAAAACCACTTGCGGGTGTTAATGTATTTCGGAATTTTAGATATTGTTCAGGCTCCATTCCATCTTTCATAATATCAAAAGAAGTGGTAAGCATATCAAAATATCTGCTAATTCTGTTTAACCTTTC
>JASLID010000036.1 GCA_030153045.1 Flavobacterium sp. | reverse complement strand
ATTGGAGCGCATATGGGCGAAGGAGCCGGACCAATTGACGGATTAGCTTATTTGGAAAAAAGATTGGCTACTATTGATGGAATTAATGTTGTGAAATTACGACCTTCTTATTTCTACACCAATTTCTACACGATGGTCGATATGATTAAAAATGCAGGGATTTTGGGTTCTAATTTGGGTAGTGCCGACCAACAATTAGTTTTGACGCATCCGAATGATATAGCCGATGCTGCCGCAAAACAATTGTTAGCGTTGAATTTTAAAGGCCAAAGCATCGAGTATGTATCCAGTGATGTTCGAACGTTTTCGGATATTGTAAAAGTGATTGGTGAAGCTATTGAAAAGCCTGAATTGCCATGGATTCTTTTTTCAGATGAGGATACATTCCAAGGAATGACGCAGGCTGGTCTTCCGGAAGTTTTTGCCAAAAGTTACGTGCAAATGGGGAAATCAATTCGTGAAGGTTTAATCCAGGAAGATTATTTCAACAGAAATGAGCAACCGCAAGGGAAAGTAGAACTGGAAGAATTTGCGAAAGAATTTGCTCAGGTTTATAACAATTAAAAACAAAATCCGTCTCGTCCTAAAAGACGTGGCGGATTTTTTTATTCTAAATTTTTAACAATATTGTCATTTCGACGAAGGAGAAATCTCATCAAGTAAATTTGAGATTTCTCCTTCGTCGAAATGACAAAACACAAGATTTATTACAACTGAATTTGTCTCTCAATTTGCTGATCTAACGAAATAAACGTTTCTGTTCTCGAAACACCTTCAATCGCTTGAATTTTAGTATTCAACAAATTCATCAAATGCTCGTTATCCCGACAAATAATCTTGATTAAAATACTCCAGTTCCCTGTCGTATAATGACATTCCAATACTTCTGGAATTTTCTTTAACTCACGAACCGCTTCCGGATTCCGTGCCGCTTTGTCTAAATATATGCCCACAAAAGCCATCGTGCTATAGCCTAAAACTTTGGTGTTGATAATAAATTTTGAACCCGAAATTACTTTAGCTTCTTCCAGTTTTCGCAACCGCTGGTGAATGGCTGCTCCAGAAATTCCAATTTTGTTCGCGATTTGTAAAATGGGTTTTCGGGCATCTTCCATTAAGAAACGAAGAATCTCTTTATCGATGCCGTCTATTTCAATTTGTAACTGATTTATTTTCATTTTAAAACAATTTGAAAGATAAATATACAATTTTCAAGCGAATAGTAACTATAATAAGCCTTTTGGAGATAAAATAGTTGTAACACAATAAAAATAAAATGATATCGTTTCATTATCAACCTACTATGTTTAACCCTCAAATCTAAAAGAATGAAAGTGAATGCAATTCAAAGATGGCAAATAGTTCTGTTTTTACTGTTTGCTGTTGCTATTACAAATGCTCAGGAAACCTCGTTTAACTCATCTACAATAGCAAGTCAGTTTGACTATATATTAAACAAATCCGAAAATTATAGGGATTTGAAAATTGTAAAACGAGAATGGATTGAAAACCTCAAAGAAAGCGTTACCGATTCATACGGTAGTTTGGAAACTCAATTGCTGGATTCAAAAGCGATGGTAACAAATCAAGAAAATGAAATAGAGACATTAAAAAGCAAACTTCAGCAAACGAGTGCTTCGCTTGCAGTCTATACTAACGCTGGTCCAACCATTACATTTTTAGGAATTGAATTCGATCAAATCGTCTTTGGAACATTGTTCAGTATTCTCTTCTTTGGATCTTTAATTTTAGCGTGTCTTTTTGCGATAAAATTCAAAAATTCAAATGCCATTACCCAAAACTCTAAAAGCGTTTTGTCTGAATTAGAAGAAGAATATCAGGAGTATAAAAGAAGGACTATTGAACGCGAACAAAAAATAAGCCGACAGTTGCAAGATGAGATTAATAAAAATAAGCAGTTTCTGCAAAGGAATGCCTCATAAACAAAAAGACCTGTTTCATTGCGAAACAGGTCTTTTTCAATTAATGTGTAAGTATTAATTATAACCTTTGTAATGCACTTCTTTTTCTTTAAAAACAACGCCATATTCTTCTAATTCTTTCAAAATAGGGTTGTATACTTCTTGTTTTATTGGCAATTGAACACCAGGCGTTTTAATGTTACCATTTAAAATTTGCAACGTTGCCATAGCAACCGGTAAACCTACGGTTTTGGCCATAGCGGTATACGTTTGGTCATCGCCAATGCAAACCATGGTAGAATCTATTTGTTTCTTTTCGCCATTAATTTCGTAGCCAAATTTATGGTACATGACAATCATGTCTTTGTCTTCAGGTTGAAGGGTCCAGCTGTCGGTTAATATTTTTTCTAAGATTTGAGCCGGAGTAGCATTTTTTAATCCTACTTTTTTATCCGGATTGAATAAATCCAATTCGACAAGTTTGTCCCACATCACGTCGTCTTGGTCAATTTTTAACTGATGACGCAATTTAATTTCTACTGAATCGGTAGAATGATACGGTAAAAATAAGTTGATAAATTCGCGGTAACTCATGTCTTCTGAATCGTCAATTACATACGAATCATCGGTCATGCCTAGTTGTACAAACATATCCCAAGCTTTCGAGTAGCCTACACGACGAATAGTTCCTCTGTAAACCGTCAAGGCATCATCTAAATCATAAACAGTTCGGTATTTTAAAGAATCACGGTTGGCATAGCCTTCAAAACGTCCGTAACCTTCCACTTCTAAAAACTCGGTTCTACGAAATAATTTATGATATGGAATGTATTTGTAAGTGCCTTCCTGAATGAACTTGGCTGCGCCACCCTGGCCGGCTAAAACCACGTTTCTTGGGGCCCAAGTGAATTTGTAATTCCACAAATTGTTATCTGATTCTGGAGCAACTAATCCACCACAAAAGGATTCGAATAAGATTATTTTTCCGCCTTTGTCTCTAATTTCATCTAAGATTTTCATTGCACTCATATGATCAATCCCAGGGTCAAGACCCACTTCGTTCATGAAAACCAGATTGTTTGCTTTGGCTTCAGCGTCTAAACTTTGCATGGCATCGCTAATGTAAGAAGCGGTAACCATATGTTTTTTGTAAGTGATACAATCTTTGGCTACGTCAATATGCATGTGGGCTGGCAACATGGAAATCACGATATCCGCTTTTTGAATTTCTTCTTGACGTTGTGTTTCGTTGTGAATGTCTAACGCAATGGCAGTAGCATTTTTATGGTTTTTGGTTTTTCTTTGGGCTAATTCCAAAGACAAATCCCCAATAGTAAGGTGTAGGTTTTCGCTTTCAGATTTCTCTAAAAGGTATTTTATAAGCGATGAAGCCGAGCGACCAGCTCCAATAATCAAGACATTTCTCATGTTGGTTTTGTAAAAAAATCACACAAATGTAGTAAAATGTTATATTTTTTGACAGAAATGTTTTTAAACTTCTAAGATAAGAAGATATTTAATACTTTCGATCCAAATAATCAGCAGGAACAAAATGCTGCAATTAATTCATAAAAATGGAAAAGAAAATAATTTTAACAGCTTTATTCTTCGGTTTTATATCGATTGTTTTAGGTGCTTTTGGGGCACATGCTTTGAAAAAAGTTTTAAGTGCCGACCAACTTTCTTCCTTTGAGGTCGGGGTACGATATATGATGTATCATGCTTTGTTTTTATTGTTTGTAGGAACTACACAATTGCTTCTGCCAGAGCAAAAGAGTATTGTTTATTACCTAACGTTGTTAGGCACTCTGTTTTTTTCGGTTTCAATCTTCTTATTATCAACGAGTCCAGTTACAGGAATTAATTTCAAATTTCTTGGACCAATAACCCCTGTAGGTGGATTGCTTTTAATAACTTCTTGGGCTTTAGTGTTTTATTACGTAATTGTAAAAAAATAATAAACTTTAAGGCATTTGAAATAATATTTATACTTTTGCGGTTATATTATTATTCAACACAACTAGTAATTTATGGAAGCTTACACCCCAACAACGAAATCGATTTCGCTAGAAAAATACGGAATCAAAGACGTTAAAGAAATTGTATATAATCCCTCATTTGATTTATTATATCAAGAAGAACTAAATCCTGCTCTTGAGGGTTTTGAAAAAGGACAATTAACAGAACTTGGTGCAGTTAATGTAATGACTGGTGAATTTACAGGTCGTTCTCCTAAGGACAAATATATTGTTAAAGATGCCGTTACAGAAAACACGATTTGGTGGACATCAGACAAAGCTGTAAATGACAATAAACCAATTTCGACAGATACTTGGAATGCGTTAAAAGAGAACACAGTATCTCAATTATCAGGGAAAAGATTATTTGTAGTAGATACGTTTTGCGGAGCCAATGAAAATACGCGTTTAAAAGTACGTTTCATTGTTGAGGTAGCATGGCAAGCGCATTTTGTAAAAAACATGTTTATACGCCCTACAGACGCAGAATTAGCGAACTATGGGGAGCCTGATTTCGTGGTAATGAATGCTTCAAAACGTGGCTTTGCAGATTTCAAATCACACGGATTAAATTCAGATGTATATGTTGCCTTCAATTTGACTGAAAAAATTCAATTAATTGGTGGTACTTGGTACGGTGGTGAAATGAAAAAAGGGTTGTTCTCGATGATGAACTATTACTTGCCACTACAAGGAATGGCTTCTATGCACTGTTCAGCAAATAAAGGAAAAGATGGCGATGTTGCTGTTTTCTTCGGATTGTCAGGAACTGGAAAAACCACTTTATCAACAGATCCTAAACGTGAATTAATTGGTGACGATGAGCACGGATGGGATAACGATGGTGTTTTCAACTTCGAAGGGGGTTGTTATGCAAAAACTATCGACTTAAGCGCAGCAAACGAACCGGATATTTACGGAGCGATCAAAAAAGACGCGTTATTAGAAAACGTAACTGTTGACGCTAATGGTAAAATAGATTTCAAAGATGGTTCAGTAACTCAAAACACAAGAGTTTCGTATCCTATAAATCACATTAAAAATATTGTAACTCCTGTTTCAAAAGCAGGTCACGCAACTAAAGTTATTTTCTTAACTGCAGATGCTTTTGGAGTGATGCCTCCGGTTTCTAAATTGACTCCAGAGCAAACAAAATATTACTTCTTATCAGGATTTACAGCAAAATTAGCTGGAACGGAGCGTGGTGTAACACAACCAGAACCAACATTCTCTGCTTGTTTTGGAAAAGCATTCTTATCACTTCACCCAACAAAATACGGTGAAGAGTTGGTAAAGAAAATGGAAGAACATAAAGCTACGGCTTATATGGTCAATACAGGATGGAATGGAACAGGTAAGCGTATTTCTATTAAAGATACACGTGCTATTATTGATGCTATTTTAGACGGTTCAATCGAAAAAGCAGAAACTAAAGTAATACCTACTTTTAACTTTGTAGTGCCAACGTCATTAAACGAAGTAAACTCGGAAATTCTTGATCCAAGAAATACTTACGCTGACGCAGCAGAATGGGCTACAAAAGCGGAAGATTTAGCTGGAAGATTTATCAAAAATTTCGTTCAATATACAGATAACGAAGAAGGTAAAAATCTAGTTAATGCTGGGCCACAATTGTAAAACACAGTATTTATAAAATATAAAAAGAGTTGCGAAAGCAGCTCTTTTTTGTTTTGTGTGATTACGAAGAAATACGAGAATATATTATTCTTCTTTTATTGCCACCACAAACTTTTCAAACAATTGAATCGTTTTCTCGTTGATTTCCTGATAGGTCAAACGGTCTTTGCTTTGGTAGAAAAACATCAACGCATAAGGTTTGTCCATATTGTCTAAAAGCAGTTGCTTGTTTAAACGATAAGTTTCACGCAATACCCTTTTGAAATAATTACGGTCCACCGCTTTTTTGAAGTGTTTTTTAGAAACGGAAACCCCCATTTTTATAGCTTCGCCTTCTTCCAAAGCAATAGGCGCATATACCAACCGCAATGGATATTTAGATACCGATTTTCCTTCGGAAAAAAGTAAATCGATGGTTGTTTTGCTTTTGAGCTTTTCGTGTTTGGGGTAGGTATTTTTCATTATTGAAATTATAGCCGCAAAAATACAAAAGATTTATCCAAGTCTTTAATTATATAAACACTACTAATAACCAGCAGCCCCACCATCTGGACTTGAAGAGTCTGAAACCCCTACATAGACTTTAAATTCTTCCACATAGGTTATCCCCATAAGTTCCCCAAGATTATCTATTCCTCGTAACTGATGTCCCATTTTTTCAAGTGCAGCTTTTGTATCCGGGGACATTAGGTTTTTTTCATAAAAAATAACATCAGGTAACCACTGGTGGTGTATTTTCATAGCTTCGATGGCGTGGTCAATCCGCATATCGTACGCCAATACATTCAGTATCGTTTGAAAAACAGTATTGATAATTGTTCTGCCTCCAGGTGAACCAATAATTAAATACGGTTTGCCATTTTTAGCTATAATGGTGGGAGTCATGCTCGAAAGCATTCTTTTTTCTGGTGCTATGATGTTTGCTGCCGAGCCTATTTGTCCTTCCGTGGTCGTAACACCAGGGACAGGGTTAAAATCCCCCATTTCATTGTTAAAAATAAAACCAAGCTTGTCAGAACCCATTTTAGAACCATACGAATCTTCTAATGTATAGGTTATCGAAACGGCATTCCCTTCTTTGTCCACCACAGAAAAATGAGTGGTATTGTTACTGTCATAAGGTTGCCCGTATTTAACCGGATCGCTTACGGATGCTTTGTTCCTATCGATATTCTTAAATCGCATCTTTGCAAATTCCTTGGACGTTAATTTTTCCAAAGAAAGAGCAGGATTAAAGTCAGGGTCTCCTAAATGAGCTGCACGATCGGCAAACGCTCTTCGCATTACTTCTGTTACTAAATGGACATACTTTGTAGAATTAAACGGAATGGAATCAAAATCAGCCAATTCCATCATATTCATCATTTCAATTAGAGCAATCCCACCCGAACTCGGCGGCGGCATTGAATAAATATCATATCCTTTAAAAGTTCCTTTTATGGGTTTACGCTCAATGGCGGTATATTTTTCTAAATCTTTTTTGGTGATAATTCCACCATTTTTTTTCATGAAATTTTCAATCTCTTCGGCAACAGGTCCTTTATAAAAACCATCTTGTCCTTTGTCTCGAATGAGTTCGAGTGTTTGGGCAAGTGCGGGTTGTTTCCAGATTTCGCCTGGCTTTGTAATTTTCTCTTTCTCGCTTTTAAAATAGTTTCCTATAAATTCATTCGATTTATTGGCATCAACACAACTAAGAGCTCCCCAATACAACCCCCAAGGCATTGCAAAGCCTTTTTTAGCCAAATCGACAGCAGGTTTAACCAATTCTCGCCAAGGTAATTTGCCGTATTTTTTATGTGCCAAATACAAACCAGCTACAGTTCCTGGAACCCCTATTGCTTTTGGGCTGTCATGGTTACTGTTTTCGATTAGTTTTCCGTTGCTGTCCAAAAACATAGTAGCAGTGGCTGCGAGTGGTGCTTTTTCGCGAAAATCAATTGCGGTTGCCTCTCCTGATGCCTTCATGAAAACCAAAAAACCACCGCCTCCAATATTTCCTGCCTCAGGATGTGTTACAGCAAGTGCAAAAGCTGTAGCAATGCTTGCGTCGATGGCATTTCCTCCTTTTTTTAAAATTGTAATACCAACTTGAGAAGCAATGGTATTGGATGAAACTACCATGCCGTTCTGACCAAAAGATTGTGTAATTCCTTTGGAATGAACCAATAGTAGTATTATTAAACACAATAGCTGCATTGTTTTTTTCATGATTGTTTTTTTAGTGTTGGTTGTGTAGGTGACTTTTTTGTGTTTTATTGTTTTTTTTTAGGCAAAAAACATAAATCAGCTCATGGGGATTAGGCTGTTGTGTAAATTTAATAAAAAAAGTGTTACGAATAATTGTTTCTATAGAACCATCATGACGTTTTGTATTTGAACTTTTCGTGTTTTGTGTAGGTGTTTTTCATTTCGAGACAAAGACAAGAAGTTGTAGATCGAAATGAAAAATGCCTTTCTATAATCAAATTACACAACAAATTCTCAAAATTATATAAGAGATGTGTGGTGTATTAAACGGAATTTTATAAGATAAAATTCAGCTATGAAAAAGTCAATCTTTCTTTTAAGTATACTACTTGTTTTGCTTTCTTGTAAGGAAGGGCAGAAGGCAAAAATGTCAGAAAACAAACCACCTAAAAATATTTCCTATCATTTCGAAAGCCCGAAATCATGGCTGGTTGCAAACGGAACAGATGCCAAACAACTCAACATCGTGTTGGCCATCAATAGAACCGATAAAGCAAATCTTGCTCAAATGGATTCTGTACTCATTCCTTCTGACCGAAGCGCTAGTATCGTGTATTATCTTCCATTTCCAATAGAAGTTCCTTCTTTAAAAGCCATTGATAAAATTATTTTCTTCTCTTATCCTGCACAAATATTTGCCGCTTATGAAAAAGGAAAGCTCATTTATACTGGACCAACGAATATGGGTCGGAAAAAGGATCCCACACCTATTGGTCTTTTTCACACCAATTGGAAAGCCGAAAAAACAACGAGTACGTTTAATGACGAATGGGATTTACGATGGAATTTCAATATTGAAAATAAATTAGGCGTGGGTTGGCACCAATACGCTTTGCCGGGATATCCCGCCTCACATTCCTGTTTGCGACTACAGGAAAAAGATGCTCGTTATTTATACAATTGGGCTGATGAATGGATTTTAGCCGATGAAGAAACCTTACAGGTTAAGGGTACGCCCGTCATTGTTTTTGGGAATTATAATTTTGAAGCACCAAAACCGTGGCTGCAATTGATTACAAATCCACATGCTTTAGACATTTCGGAAGACGAAATAGAAAAACAGACATTGCCTTATTTGAATGCTATTTTATTGGAACAGAAGAAAAGAAATACTTTTCAGAGGAGTAATGAATTATAGGTCATTTGAAATGAATATTTTTCATTGTTTATGATCTAAAAAAACCACCCCAAAGGGTGGTTTGAATTACTTTATATAACTGTTATTTCCTCGATTCACATCAGCCATTAATTCGCTTGGATCAATTACTATTGATTTAATCTTGTCTTTTTCTTTGTTAATAGTAAACTCAAAAGTAGGATAGGCCCAATCCCAATCTTCTAGAACTGTTCTATTCATGTTTGGGTATGGATTCTCTTTCGTCCAACGCATTAAGGTTGCAGGAATATAAAAACTTTCTTGAGTCCCATCATTATAAGTCACGATGATGTCTAAAGGCATAGGTGTTCTTCCTATTCTTTCAAGAGTAACCTTCGTTGTCGTGACTAAATCTTCTACCGATTTAAAACCATAATCAACGGTGTTGGTGGTTTTAGTCCATTCGGTTAAATACCAGTCTAAATTTGCGCCTGTAATCTTTTCAGCAGTATGTTTAATATCGTTTGGCGTTGGATGCGTGAATTTGTAATCGGCATAATAACGTTTTAACGTTTTTATTAGGTTTTCTGTCCCAATTAAATATTCCAATTGCGATAAGAAAATATTCCCTTTACTATACGCTTGAATGCTGTAAGGACGATTTTCATCGTAACGATCTGAATGGGTGGTTTGCGGTTGCTCTTTACCAGATTTTACCAAAGCATAATAGCCTGCATACGAATCAGCATGCGGATTGACTACTTTTTTCTCAGCAATTTCGTTCATTCCGTAATTTTCTAACCAAGTCGTAAAACCCTCGTCCATCCAGCTATTTTTAGCTTCGTTTGAAGCCAATACGTGCTGAAACCACGAGTGCGCCATTTCGTGCGCTGTAACGCCTAATAATCCCTCAAAAGTGCCTTCCCCTAAGATTAGGGTACACATGGCGTATTCCATACCGCCGTCGCCACCTTGGATTACGGAATATTGCTCGTAAGGATATTTACCAACCGTATTGTTGTAAATGTCCATTAACTGAGCAGTTTTCGGCTGTAAATTTTTCCAGTTTTCAATAATCTTCGGATTGTTTTGATATAGGAAATGTAAGGTTGTTCCGTTCGATGTTTTTAAAGTATCGTGTAAATAATCTTTATCGGCAGCCCAAGTAAAATCATGAACTTTAGGTGCTACAAAATGCCAAGTTAACGTTTTTTGCTTGCGAGGTGTTTTTACTTTTACTCCTAAATCTTCATAGCCATGACCTATTTCGTTTTTGTTTTGCAAGTAACCGCTCCCGCCTAAAACGTAAGCCTTGTCAATGGTTATTTTGACATCAAAATTCCCCCAAACCCCATGAAATTCACGAGCAATGTAAGGTTCGGCTTGCCAGCCTTCAAAATCATATTCGGCCATTTTTGGGTACCATTGTGCCATAGAAAGTTCTACACCTTCTTTGTTGTTCCTACCCGAACGACGAATTTGAACAGGTACTTGTCCGTCAAAATCTAAAGTAAACGTAGCCATTGTATTGGGTAACAATGGTTTTGCTAAATCTACTTCTAGAATAGTGCCAACCACTTTGTTTTTGGCATCAAGACCATCTTGTTTGAAATTTGAAATCTTAAGAAAGCCAATTTCATTTGGTTTTAAAGCAGAAATGCGACTTTCTCTGGTTTCTTTTCCATCAATTTTCACTTTGGTTACCATACGGCCGTCAGGATCTTTAATCGACTTTAATCGGGCATCCATAGCACTATTGGGTTGAAAAGCGTTATTAAACAAGTGATAATATACGCGATGCAATGTGTCGGGCGAATTGTTGGTGTAAACCAAAGTTTGTTTTCCTTTATACTGATAAGTTTTTACATCCATACTGACTTCCATTTTGTAGTCTGCATGTTGTTGCCAGTATCCAGGATTAGGATTGTTTTGTGCAAAAATTCCGAAAGGAATTAAAAGTAAAAGATATTTTCTCATTCGTTTTAAAATAAAAAGGAAGGGAAATGAATCCCTTCCAAATATACTTAAATCAATTGTATTATTTTTTCGTTGCCATTTTTTCGGCTAAAATTAAAGCGTTGTAGGCATTTACAATTTTTCCTGTTTTTGAAATCGCAGCCAAATTAGTTTGCGAACCACTTTCGCCAGCTAGGTTAATGTTATTAGTCAATGGCGTGCCAGAATCCATGATAATGTGTTTTACTTCCGAAGCTTTTAAACTTGGATAGTAAGCACGAATTAACGCCGCTACACCAGCCACGTTAGGCGAGGCCATTGAAGTTCCTTGTAAGTACTCGTATGTGTTTTTAGGTGTTGTTGCATAAATTTTTACACCTGGAGCAAAAACATCTACATTTTCTTTTCCGTAGTTTGAAAAATCAGCCATCATTGAAGCACCATACTCATAGTTTAAGGCACCAATAGTAATCATATTGTCTGAAAACTCAGGGTTTTTACCATCGGCATCATTTGGAAAATTAGGCGAAGAGTCGATGTCTTTAGCATCGTTTCCGGCTGCGTGTACGAATAATACGTCTTTAGATTCGGCGTATTTTATCGCATCATATACCCATTGTCTGTTAGGAGAATAGCTTTTACCGAAACTTCCGTTGATTACTTTAGCTCCATTGTCTGCAGCGTAACGAATTGCTAACGCAATATCTTTATCATACTCATCACCATTTGGTACTGCACGAAGTGCCATAATTTGCACACTGTTTGAAGCTACACCATCACCACCTTTATTATTTCCTCTTACTTGAGCAATAATACCAGCTACGTGAGTTCCGTGCTTTCCACTTTCTTTTTTAGGACCAATTACATTGTTGTTCCCGTATTTTTTGTCATTAATATCGTTTGGATTGTCTCCAACAACTTTACGTCCGTCAAATTCAGTGTTTAAATTGTAATTTAATTGATCGTAAACGTGATCTTTAAACTCGCCAATTCCTTGATCGAAAGCTTTTTTGTCTGGGAAATTAGACAACACTTGTGAAATGATATTTTGTGATTGCAATAAACTTGGGTCAGTCGTTTTAATAGCTTTAACTTCTGCTAAAGTATAATCAGTTTTTTTAAGATAGTCACCAACAGCTTTGTCAGCAGCTAGAATCATATCTAATTGTTTTTTTTGTGGCTCAAGTTCTGCTTTTTCTTTTTGAAGTTGTGCCAAAGCATTTTCGTATTGTACTGATCCATCGTTACCTTTTTTAACAATACGTGTCATTTCAAGTTGTTCATTATCCGAATCACCTAAGAAATTCCACCCATTAATATCATCAACGTAACCATTATTATCATCATCTTTATTATTTCCTGCAATTTCTTTAGAGTTGGTCCATACCGATGATTTTAAATCTTCGTGTTCGATATCGATACCAGAATCTATTACGGCAACAATTATTTTGTTGGCTTTTTTCCCTTTTAAAGCTTCAGCATACGCTTTATCAACACTCATTCCAGGGATAGTATCTTTTGCTAAATCTAAATGACTCCAACGTTGTAATTCCTTTTCAGCGATTTTGGTTGTTTTAAGAGGCATTTTATCAATGTTGGCTGGATTGGTGCTAACAATTGCTTTAGGCGCACTACAGCTGGCTAAAGCAAGGATAAAAAGGCCTGATAAATAGAATGGATTTGTATTCTTCATGTTGTATATTTTCAAAATTTTTATAAAAGTCTAAATTTATGGAATAAGTTCCGGATTTTTTAACATTATTTTTACTCTTTTTTATACTTTAGATTTTAACCATTTGACGGTTTCTTCTGCGATTTTGTAATTAAAATTTCCTTTGGCGTATTGTTGGTCTTTAAAATTCTTTACTGCTTCGGGCCAATCTTTGCTTTTCATCATAAAATGATCCAAATCTGGAATGGTAATCCAAGTAGCGGTGTTAGGATGTTTTTCGTTGATGGTTTTTTGGGTCAACATAGGTTCTACCAAAGAACATTGTTCGTAATCTGTTCCGCCATGTAGAATCAAAACAGGGCAATTTACTTCTTGCCAGCTTTTGGCTAAGTCCAAACTGTCAATTTGTTGCCAGAATTTCCATGACCTTCCCCACATATTAGTGCTACCTGATTTGTAATTCAATTCTGAGATCACAATATCTTTGTATTCCGGATTGGCAACCAATTGTTCTGGGGATTTTTTCAACACAAAAAACTCATAATAAATCTTCTGAATTATTCTCGTAAAATCTTCCGTTTGTTGGTACGTTAACCCATCTAATAAAGGTTTCTGAACGCGGTGCATTTCTAATAAAAATTCGCTCCAAGGTCTAAATACTGAGCCGAAAATCATTACGCCTTTTGGATTGTGTTTTTTGGCTACTTCTGGCGCAATAGTTCCACCCATGGAATGCCCCCAGATGAATAATTTGGATTTATCCACAAAAGAAAGTTGCTCCATGTATTGGTATCCTAAATCGAAACATTCTATGTCGGTTGCAATATCAACTTCAGAACAAGGTTCACAGCCAAAACTGTCTCCTAATCCTGATTTTTCTATGGTTACTACTGCAAAACCATTTTTGATCCATTCGTCCATTAGTTTTCCGTTGTAACCTTTGCTGTAGTTTTCGATGCTTCCACAACCGTAACCCGGAATGAGTAAAATACAGGGCACATTGTCTTTTCCTTTTGGCTTTTTGGTTAGCGTTCGTAAATAACCGTTTTTAAATTTTACCCAGTCATAAATAACATCCGAGATGTCGGATGTTTCTAGCGGTTTCATAAGTGCTTTTGTCGATACTGATGTGGTCTTTTTTTCTCTAATATATTGCACCGTTACTTTGTCGTTTGTTCGTATCTGACTGGCTACAGCAGTATACAATTCCATTGTTGGTGTTGGCTTTTCGTTTATGGATTGGATTAGATCTCCTTTCTTGAGTTTTAATTTGGCGAAAGTTGAATTTGGAATTACTGAATCGATTAAAATCCCATTTTCTGATGGTTTGCCAATTAGTCCAATAAAAGCTTTGCGTTGAGGTGTTTCTAATGGTCTAACAACAGTGTTCTGTCCTTGTAACACTGTTGTTATTGCTGTTAGCAATAGAATTGCTAATGTCAGAGCTAATCTTACCATGATTAAGTTTTTTGATGATTGATTGAAACTATGATTATTTACAGTTTTTGATGATTTGATTCAATGTTTTGTTTAATATATCCAACTCGTTGTGTGAAACTCCTTCTAGTGCCGTTTTCCTATTCTCTAATACCAAACCATGCACTTTTTCGATGATTTCTTCTCCGCTGAAAGTGACTTTTAAATTTGTTTTTCTTCTGTCTTCTTGATTTATGGAACGTTCTAAATAGCCTGATTTCACTAAAAGTTCAATAATTCGAGTAACCGAAGCATTATCCTTAAAGACCATTTCTCCAATTTCTTGTTGGCTGATAGTTGGATTTTCAAGGATAGATTTAATCACCAACCATTGATCTATGGTTATTTTAAATCCATTTTCTCGAAGTTTTTTTTGGGCGTAGACACGATACGTTCTTATGGCTTTATCTATGGTGTAAAAAGTAATGTCCTTTAATTTTTCCATGAATCTTTTTTCAAAAGTAAAAATGATTTATCAATATTTGATATATCAAATAGATTTTAATATAAAATTAACAGCTGCTAACTATTCTGAATTCAATTAGTTAACAGCTGTAAGGGTTTACAATGTGTTTTTTTAATTCGTTAAAATATCTTCACAAGTAAATACTTCCTTTTGGCGAACTCCTTTTTCGGTCATTTCAACGGTAATGATTTGGTTGTGTGCGTCGTGCTCTAAGAATAAGTAGTAATTATTTTCGGCAGCAGTGGTTAAAAATTTAGCTTTTTCAGGCAAAGTCAATAACGGACGTGTGTCGTAACCCATTACATAAGGCAATGGTAAGTGTCCAGCAGTTGGTAATAAATCGGCCATGAATACAATGGTTTTGCCTTGGTATTCAATATGTGGAATCATCATTTTTTCGGTATGACCATCAACGAAGAAAATCCCGAAATCCAATTCTGATTTTGAAAGAAAATCACCTTCGGGTCTTTTAATAAATTCTAGTTGACCGCTTTCCTGCATCGGTAGAATGTTCTCAGATAAAAATGATGCTTTTTCACGGGGATTTGGTTTTGTTGCCCATTCCCAATGATTGTCGTTCGTCCAGAATTTTGCGTTTTTGAAAGCAGGTTCGTAACCTGTTTTGGTAGCGTTCCATTGTACACTTCCACCACAATGGTCAAAATGCAAATGCGTCATAAAAACATCGGTAATATCATCACGATGAAAACCATATTTTGCTAATGATTTATCTATGGAATGATTTCCCCAAAGCGAATAATAGCCAAAAAACTTCTCCGATTGTTTGTTCCCCATTCCGGTGTCAATTAAAATCAATCGATTCCCTTCTTCAATTAGCAAACAACGCGCAGCAATGTCTATTAAGTTGTTTTCATCGGCGGGATTGGTTTTGCTCCAAATGGTTTTGGGTACTACGCCAAACATGGCGCCACCGTCGAGTTTAAAATTACCGGTTTCTATAGGATACAGTTTCATACGATTGCAATATTTTAAAAATATTAAGCTTTAATTTTTTGAAATAATGATTTCAATTGATGATTTTCAGTTACTTGATGTTGCTTCGATTTCAGTAACGAACGAATAAAGTTAATTCTTTCTTTCGTGACAGGGTGGGAACTCAAAAACTCAGGTAACGAAAAAGACTCGTTTTCTTGTAAACGCGAAAACAAATCGCTCATTCCTTTAGGGTTAATTTTATTGTTTATCAAAATTTTATATCCTTCTAAATCTGCTTGATGTTCAAAATCTCTTGAAAAAGAAAGCGATTGTAAGTTATTTGCATTTTCGCCAATAACCGCCATGACACCGTTTACATCTCCTAAAACCGCCGAAACAAAGAGATAACCTGACAAGTCTCTGCATAATGATTTCATCGAATGTCGATTGTTTACATGTGCTACTTCATGGCCAATTAATCCTGCCAGTTCTTCGTAACTCTTCATCTTATTAATAATCCCAGTAAAAACAACAATATTGCCGTTAGGTAAAGCATAAGCATTTACAATGTCTGAATCGACCACTGTAAAATGTAATTTTTTAGTGTTATTAAGCTTTAATTGTTGAGCAAATTGGTTGAGTTTTTCTGTTTTTACCGAATCGATAGTGCTGGTCATCATGCTTTGTTCGAAAACCAAATTGCCTAAATCACTATCGTAACTTTCGGGTAATAAAATTACGGCTTTTTCGGCTATCCATGGCAATACATAAACATAAGAAATTCCTATAGAAAACAATATGCTTAAAGCAAAAACGGTATGTGCTTTAAAACCAAGATTTATTAGTTTTTGGTACCAATTTACATTTCCTGTTTCATGAAGAAATGTTTTTAAACGAGAAATAAAATCGGCATTTTTAATATTGATGCTTTCCGCCGGATTTTCTTTCAATTGGAGTTTAAGAGCGTCTGATTTGTATATAAAATCCAAACGCTCTATGCTCCAATTTATCCAGCCTGCATTTTGGGTTTCAAAATAAAAGACAGACTTTTTTTTATCCAAAAACAATTCAATGTTTTGGGGTGTAGAGGATTCTCCGTCAAAATAAACGGCAGTAGTTTTTTCAATCATCATATTACATCACAAAATCCATATCAAGCATATCCTCGATATCTTCTCCCGTCGCGTCGGTATAATTTTCTTCGGTTTGTTTGATAGTGTCTAAATCGATGGTTCCTTCTAAATGAATATTAGATAAAATATATTTCATTACTCTCGTTTGAACCCAAGCATAACCTAATCCCAGAGTAAAAATCAAAATCAAAACATTCACAATGCTTAATTTGAATATTTCACCACCAGTTACAGTCGATTCTAATTTGATGCTTTCATCGTCTTTATGTAAACTTAAATTGTTGATATAATATTCAAACATATCTTTTTGCCACCAAAACATATAAATTCCAAAGGTAATAAGGGTTAAAAAATAACCTTTAAGATTCATGATAAGATATTCACCGCCATCACCTTCATACTCCATTTCGATATCACCAAATTTGATGTTTCCAATGATGTAATTTCTTAAATTCATTGAAAACCAAGAGGCGTAAATTCCAAAAGTGATAATGGTTAAACCTAGCCATTTGAAGAAATTTTTAACCAATTCATTTCTATCGCCTCTGTATCCAAAACGAATGCCTCTCCAAGAAGTTCTAGACATTCTGTATTTGTACGATCCATGTATGGCAATAGGAAGTACAGCGAAAAAGGCCAAATAAAAGAATAAAGCTCCCAAAATTGGCATTCCCAAATAAATAAAAACGAATAAGATGGCGTATAACGCAATAAACAATCCAATTGCCTTTAGAAATCCTTTAAACATTTCTTTTCCCGTTCCATGAAACTCAAAACGATCCTCATTTAAAGAAGTCTCACCATACAAGTATTGTAATTTTTTTGCTTTAGCCCAAGGATAGTAAAAGCCCAGTGTAACAACGGTTAACAACCAGTTTATAATGATTATTCCAAAAAAAGTGGAGCCATCACCATGAAAATCAAGTTTGTAAGTTTTAATTTTTGATAAAAGATTGTCCATAAAAGTGTTTTGTTTTTGTTTTGTAAATTTTTTCTGCAAGATAAAAATGTTTTTGATTGTAAAATATAATTTTTTTCTATGCCTGCATTAGTTATAAAAATGTTAGGAATTATGAAAAAGGGTTTTTATGTCTTATCTTTGCAATTAATTTAGACAAAATCAAAATAAGCAATGATAAAAGTTTCTGAATCAGCAAGTAAGAAAATTGTCGATATGATGAAAGATGATGGTTTTGATGCTGCCCAAGATTACGTTAGAGTAGGCGTGAAAAGCGGCGGTTGTTCAGGATTGTCTTACGATTTGAAGTTCGACAAAGAAATAGGGGAAAACGATAAAGTTTTTGAAGACAACAATATAAAAATTGCCGTTGAGAAAAAAAGTTTTCTGTACCTAGCTGGAACGATTTTAGAGTTTTCTGGCGGATTAAACGGGAAAGGATTTGTTTTTAACAATCCGAATGCAAATAGAACTTGCGGTTGTGGAGAGAGTTTCTCTCTATAAAATTTTTTAAAAAATATTATGTCAAAATATACTGAGGACGACTTAAAAATTGAACTCGAAAATAAAGAGTACGAGTACGGATTTTATACTGATTTAGAATCTGATACGTTTCCTATTGGCTTAAACGAAGATATTGTACGCGCTATTTCTTTGAAAAAAGAAGAGCCACAATGGATGACCGATTGGCGTATTGAAGCCTTTCGTGCGTGGGAAGAAATGGTAGAGCCAAAATGGGCTAATGTGCATTATGAAAAACCAGATTTTCAAGCCATTTCCTATTATTCAGCTCCCAAAAAAGCAGATCCGAACAAATCATTAGACGATGTTGATCCGGAACTTTTAGCCATGTATAAAAAGCTAGGAATTTCAGTAGATGAACAAAAAATGATGAACAATGTTGCTATCGATATTGTGGTCGATTCGGTTTCTGTAGCAACAACTTTCAAAAAAACATTAGGAGAAAAAGGAATTATTTTCTGTTCGATTTCCGAAGCGATTCGTGAATATCCAGAATTAGTTCAAAAATATTTAGGAACGGTAGTGCCACAAAAAGATAATTTCTATGCGGCACTGAATTCGGCGGTTTTCTCTGACGGTTCGTTCTGCTATATTCCAAAAGGCGTTCGTTGCCCAATGGAATTATCAACGTATTTCCGTATCAATCAAGCAGGAACAGGTCAGTTCGAAAGAACGTTAGTGATTGCTGATGCAGGAAGTTATGTTTCATACCTTGAGGGTTGTACGGCACCAAGTCGTGATGAAAACCAATTGCACGCTGCTGTGGTTGAATTAATCGCCTTGGATGATGCCGAAATCAAATATTCAACCGTTCAAAACTGGTATCCTGGAAATAAAGAAGGTAAAGGTGGGGTTTTCAACTTCGTAACCAAAAGAGGATTGTGCGAGAAAAACGCAAAAATCTCATGGACACAAGTCGAAACCGGTTCTGCTGTAACTTGGAAATATCCATCATGTATTTTAAAAGGCGACAACTCTATCGGTGAATTTTATTCGATTGCCGTGACTAATAATTTCCAACAAGCCGATACCGGAACTAAAATGGTCCACTTGGGTAAAAACACCAAGTCAACCATTATTTCTAAAGGTATTTCAGCTGGAAAATCACAAAATAGTTATAGAGGTTTGGTACAAATTAGTGCTAGAGCCGATAATGCGCGTAACTTTTCACAATGTGACTCGTTATTAATGGGGAACAATTGCGGAGCGCACACTTTTCCATATATCGAAAGTAAAAATACATCGGCCAAAATCGAACACGAGGCGACCACTTCAAAAATTGGAGAAGACCAAGTGTTTTATTGCAACCAACGTGGTATTCCAACCGAAAAAGCCATCGCTTTAATTGTCAACGGTTTCAGTAAAGAAGTCTTGAATAAGTTGCCAATGGAATTTGCGGTGGAAGCACAAAAATTATTAGAAATCTCTCTAGAAGGTTCAGTAGGATAATTAGAAAATGGAAAACAGGAAAGTCATTATTTTAGGATCTTCTAGAAGCAATGGAAACACTACCAGAATTGTAGACGAAATTGCCAATCAGTTCAATATGGACGTGGTGAATTTGAACAACTACAAATTTTCCTATTACGATTACGAAAGCAAAAACAGAGAAGATGATTTTCTGCCTCTGATAAAAGGGATTATAGAAAAATACGACACACTGATTTTTGCAACACCTATCTACTGGTATAGTATGAGTGGTATCATGAAAGTCTTTTTTGACCGATTTTCAGATTTAATTAGAATTGAAAAAGAAACGGGAAGACAACTAAGAGGAAAGAAATTTGCAGTCATTTCCAATTCACACGATGACGAAATAGACTATGATTTTTACCTTCCGTTTAGACTTTCAGCAGAATATTTAGGTATGGAATACTTGGGAAGCCAGCATTTTAATGCCGACAACCTTGAACAAACAAATAAAATTGAATTAGCTTTTATATAAAATAAAAAGATGTTACAAATTAAGAATTTACACGCTTCGATTGAAGATAAAGAAATATTAAAAGGAATCAACCTTGAAGTAAAAGCAGGTGAAGTACACGCGATTATGGGGCCTAACGGTGCCGGAAAAAGTACGCTGTCTTCTATTATTGCCGGAAACGAAAATTACGAAGTAACTCAAGGTGAGATTTTTCTTGAAGGACAAGATATTTCAGAATTGGCTCCGGAAGAAAGAGCACACAAAGGGGTGTTTTTATCGTTTCAATATCCGGTGGAAATTCCAGGAGTTTCGGTAACGAACTTCATGAAAACAGCCATCAACGAGACGCGTAAAGCCAACAATCTAGAAGAAATGCCAGCAAACGAAATGCTGAAATTAATTCGTGAGAAATCGGAATTGTTAGAAATTGACCGTAAATTTTTATCTCGTTCGTTAAACGAAGGTTTTTCGGGTGGTGAAAAGAAACGTAACGAAATCTTCCAAATGGCGATGCTAAATCCAAAATTAGCCATTCTGGACGAAACCGATTCAGGTTTGGATATCGATGCATTGCGTATCGTTGCCAATGGTGTAAACAAATTGAAAAGCAAAGACAACGCGGTAATCGTAATCACGCATTACCAACGTTTATTAGAATATATCGTTCCAGATTTTGTTCACGTATTGTACGATGGAAAAATCGTAAAATCAGGCGGTGCAGAATTGGCTCTTGAATTAGAGGAAAAAGGATACGATTGGATTAAACAAGAACAAGAAGCATAATGGAATTGAAAGAAAAATTAATCGCCTCCTTCATGGCTTTTGAAGAAAAGATTGATACTCATTCTGAGCTTCATGAAGTGAGAAGTCAAGCCATAAAAAACTTTGAAAATAAAGGCTTTCCAACTAAAAAGGAGGAAGCTTGGAAATACACATCGTTGAATGCCATTTTAAAAAATGACTTCAGCGTATTCCCAAAGAAAGAAAACACCATCGAATTTAAAGATGTAAAGAAGTTTTTCCTTCACGAAATAGACACTTATAAAGTTATTTTTATTGACGGTATTTTTAGTTCGTTTTTGTCTTCTACAACGCACGACGGATTGGATGTTTGTTTGATGTCATCGGCATTGACCAAACCGAAATACAAAATGATTATTGACACTTTTTTCAATCAAGTGGCTAGTAAAGAGGAAAGCTTAACGACTTTGAATACGGCTTTCGCCAATGAAGGAGCGTATATCAATGTGCCAAAAAGCAGAGTGGTAGACAAACCTATCGAAATTATTTATTTTTCTACAGGAAACGAAGCGGCTTTGATGGTACAACCTCGTAATTTGATTATCGTAGGCGAAAATGCACACGTTCAAATCATCGAGCGTCACCAAAGTTTGAATGAAAATCCGGTCCTGACCAATTCGGTAACTGAAATTTTTGCTCAAAAACGTGCCATTGTTGATTATTACAAAGTGCAAAACGATGTGCAAACAGCTAATCTGATTGACAATACCTATATTTCTCAAAAGCAAGAAAGTCGTGTAGCAGTACATACTTTTTCTTTTGGTGGAAACATCACGCGTAATAACTTGAATTTCTACCACCACGGAGAAAGAATCGATAGTACGTTGAAAGGAATTACGATTATTGGCGACAAGCAACATGTAGATCATTACACTTTAGTGAACCACGAACAACCGAATTGCGAAAGTCACCAAAATTATAAAACCATTTTAGATGGGGCTTCTACAGGGGTTTTCAACGGTAAAATTTACGTAGAAAAAGAAGCGCAAAAAACGGATGCTTTCCAGCAAAACAACAACATTTTGTTGAGCGATAAAGCCACGATTAATGCGAAGCCACAGTTAGAGATTTTTGCGGACGATGTCAAATGTTCTCACGGTTGTACCATAGGACAATTGGACGAAAATGCCATGTTCTACATGCAACAACGCGGAATTCCTAAAAAAGAAGCTAAAGCGTTATTGATGTATGCTTTTACAAGTGAAGTAACTTCAAGCGTTAAAATACCGGAACTGAGAGTTAAAATCGCCAAAATTATTGCCACGAAATTGGGTGTGAATTTAGGATTTGATTTATAGAATTAAAGGTTGTCGTAAGACAACCTTTTTTTTGTTTTTGATTCTTCAAACTGATAATTAGGTTTGTTATGATTCATCTTTTGTAGCCCGAACTAAGCTTATCCCAGAAAGAAAGAACACAGAGCCTAATATTCCATATATAATAAGGGCTTTAATATCACGTTCGCTTCCTGAGGTATCGGTAAATACTACAGCAGCATAAATTAGCGCCCCAATTCCAAGAAGAGTAAGTATGGCGCCGAAAATTCTTTTAAGATTCATAATATTGTCTTTTAAGATTATTGTGAATTAAACGATTCAATCACAAATGATGCATCAAAGGTATTGTTATCAATTAGTTGTGATGTTATATGATTTTTATAAAAACTTATAACATTCCAGTTCCAGTCAAAAGCAGTATTAATTTATAATAAAAAAAACCGCCTTAAAGCGGTTTTTTTTTAGTGTTTTTAATATTCAATATTTAGCATTTTTAAAACTACATTCGAAGGAATCGAAAACCCAATCCCGGAGACATTTTTACCCGAAGCTTTCAGTGTGTTTATGCCAATAATTTCACCTTTAGCATTTAGCATTGGTCCGCCACTATTACCAGAATTGATGCTGACATCAGACTGAATAAAGTTAACACCGTTAAATTCTCTATAACCACTTATTATTCCCTTGCTTATTGATTGCACTAGTTTTTTGTCCAAAGGCGTCCCAATAGCATATACGTCTTCTCCCAGGCTGGTTTGGTCACTGTTTGAAAAAGATAACCCTTTAATGTTTGTAACATTAATCTTTAAAATGGCTAAGTCAAAATCTTTATTGTGTTTTACGATTTCAGCTTTTATTTTTTTCTCTTTATCGATTTTAATAAATATGGGTTTATTACCCTCAATCACGTGGTAATTTGTGATAAGATATCCGTTGTCAGAAATAAAGACACCACTACCAAATTTATCCCCTGTTTCAACGGTAACAATAGAATTAACTACTTTTTTTAGCATTTCAGAAGAATTAGCATAAGATTGATTTAAAGAAAGCGGTATTTTTATAGATTCGCCTTTTGATTTTTCAAGATATTTTTGTTCCACTTCAGCAATTAAACCATATAAAGATTCATTTTCAAGTAAGTTCCTTTCTGACAGCGCAATCATTTCATGCAGTAGTAATTCATAGTTATTGCCAGTTCTATGGTAAGCTGTTTTTATCAAAAAAGATTGTATTGGTTTCTCTAAATTGGATAAATCAAAAACTTGCCATTCACATTCAAAAAAACAAGGCCCGGAATAATCTCTTAAAAGCCTTCCTTCTAAATCAAAATGAATTTTTTTAACTACAGGTTTGAAGATGATTTTAGGGTTTTGAAGATTTGAAACTTCTTTTCCGGAATCTTTTCTGGAGAAATAACTGGCGTCAATGTAAGAGTCTTGAAAGGAATTCAGCACTTTCATCTCCATGTTTTCAGGATAACCTAAAAGTCTGTAAATGTCTTTGTCTTTTAAGTCCTTCTTGGTTCCGTTTAGTTTTCCCAAGATTTGGTCTTCGGCTATAGCTAAAACAGGATCTTCAATACCAACTAAAATAGTATTTTCAATTTCTTTAAAGGATTTGATGAGTTTTAATACGTTGCTTTCTGTACTTTTTTCGGTATCAATAAGGCATGTGTTGCATTCAGTTATGGAGTTAATGAATGTTTCTTTGCTTTTTCTCTTCTCTTTTAAGCTAATCTCAATCGTGTTGTAATTCTCTTTTACAATTTTGATTTTGCTTATTTGTTTGTCTAGTTTTTCAAAATCAAAAGGAGTTGTGCCCAATTTTTGTTCTTTTTCATCTAAAATTTCAGCACCAGAAGGATTGGTGTTTATATAACCAGCTTTTTCGTTCTGCGCACAAAGGGAATTGATAAATAAAGAAAAAAATACCACAAGAATGTAGTTTTTCATGTTTAGAAAAAAGATATTCATTTTATATGGTTGGGGATTAAATTTATTAAAGAAAAGACCTATTTTTGTTCGCCGGAATTCTGGTGTAAACTTATAATTAAATCAAATGAAAACAAAAATTCTTTTTTTATTCGCTTTGGCCTTTTACACATTAATAGGTAATGCACAATTATCAGCTGTAGATTATAAAAGCGACGAGTATGCCCAATTTAAAGGGTCAAAAACATATGTAGTTCTTTCTGGGGATGCAAAATTTGATTCAGAAATGAAATCAGCCATGGCTGATCTATGGAAAGTAACTCCTTTTTCATTCATCAATCAAGCTGAATTTGAAAAAAGAATGCCTGAAAAAACGGCTTCATTCATTACTTTAACGATAATTTCAGGATCAAAACCTAATCAGAATTACCATTATTTGGCTTTAATCAATGGTGGACAAAAAAAGCTGTCAAAATACAAATATGATGACTTGTTAGCGTATTGCCCAATTAACTTTTTTCAGAATGAAAATAAATTGGTAAGCTGCAACTATAGAGTTAGAAACATGGTCGAGTCTATGATTATGTCTATGGATATCGTGCAAAAGAACGATATAAATGGGAACTCTTATAAAATTGTAAAAGGCTTACAGGAAGTATATAATACAAAATCACCTAAAATTAAAGAAAGAACTTTATTGTTTTGTGATGAAACGTTAGGAAATAAAATAACTAAAAGTGATATTGCTGGTATCTACCCTCATAAATTTGAAGTTTGTTCGAAAGCAAAAATTGAGCAGGTTATTAAAGATAAAAGTACTGAGTACTATTACTTTCAACCAGCTATCACGTTAAACAAATCAATGTTTGTTTTTGATCCTTCAAATGGAGAAGTAATGCACTTCGAATTTCAGATGATGGGATTAAATATAAATAAAGGTAATTTGGAAGATTTAGCAAAAGCAGTAGATCCGAAGAAGAAAAAATAATTATAAAAAAAACCGCTGTAAGGCGGTTTTTTTTATGTTATATAATGTAGGTTTTTATTTCTTCAAACTTCCCACAACTTCTTTCAAAAACCCATTAAAATCAAAATCAGGTTCTTCGGTTAAACCCATTCTCACAATTACCAAATCCTTTGAAGGGAAAATAGCAATCATTTGTCCTTGGTAACCACTGCAATAAAACATTTCTCTTGGTACATCCGGGAAATAACCTCCGGCATTGAGCCAAAATTGTGCGCCATATTTTCCTTCAGAAGTGTTTGTTGGGGTAGCTGCATATTTTACCCAGCTTTCATCAAGAATTTGTTCGCCGTTCCAGTTTCCTTTGTGTAAATACAATAATCCAAATTTTGCCCAATCTCTCGTTGTCGCCCAACCATAAGAAGAACCTACAAAATTTCCAGCCATATCCGTTTCTACCAATGCCGAGTTCATCCCAATTTTATCCAATAACGAGCTATACCAAAAATCTAAATACTCTTGGTGTGTTTTAAACTGTTGTCTCAAAATTCCCGATAATAAGTTGGTAGTTCCCGAAGAGTAATTCCAATGGGTGTTAGGTTTTGCAATCGCTGGTTTTTCGGCTTGGGATTTCGACATGTCTCTCGCTTGGAAAAGCATATTGGTCACATCGGAGATTTTATTGTAATCTTCTTCCCATTCCAATCCGGAGTTCATGTGTAATAAATCGTTCGTGGTGATTTTTTTGCGTTCGTCATTTTTCCATTCGGCAACTGGAGCCGGTTTGTTAATGTCGAATTTTCCTTGTTTTTGAAGAATCCCGAAATAAGTTGCCGTCAAACTTTTTGTCATCGACCAACCCAGAATTCTAGAGTTTTTAGAAAAGCCGTCCGCGTATTTTTCGGCAATGATTTTGTCTTTATAAATAATAAGAACCGAACGGGTGCGTAGTTTCTGTTCCCCTTTTTTGTCGAAGGCATTGGCTACAACCGCATTTAATCTTTTGTAATCAATAGTGCTGAAAACAGTGTCTTTCGGCTCATTATTTCCGTATGGAAAAGGTAAATTGTTGTTTAATTTAGTTCTTTTTGGAACTTCATAAGGTTTGTTTATATCAAAATCTTCATCAATTAAAACAGCACCCAAACCTTCACGGTAAATAGCTTTTCTTTTTTTTAGTCCATAAACAGAGGCTGAAGCGGTTTTTGTAGCTTCGTCAATTTCGTTTTGAGCTAAATCAATCATATCGATGTCATTATCGCCTTGTTGGATGGTTTCGAGCGAACGGTTGTCGATAAAATGACCGGAAGCAATGCTTTTGGATGAAAATCCGGAAATTAAATCGAGTTTTGGATACGTTTCAAATCCATAGTAAATAATAGCGGCCAAAAGCACTAAACCGACAAAACGAATGGTTTTTTTCATAATTTGATTCTAGTTTGAGTAAAAGTAAAAAATAAACCCAACAAATAACAAATTATTAGCAAATCTACTTTTCAATTTTACTACTTTTGTATTTAGAATTTTTCTAAATAAAGAAATGCTAGATATCCAAAAAATTAGAGCCGATTTCCCTATTCTTACACAAAAAGTAAATGGAAAACCGTTGGTTTATTTCGATAATGGAGCCACTTCGCAAAAGCCACAAGTTGTGATTGATGCGATAGGGACTTATTACGAAGAAATCAATGCCAACATACATCGTGGTGTGCATACCTTAAGTCAATTAGCCACCGATGCTTACGAAATTTCGAGAGAAAAAATCCAAAACCATATTAATGCAAAATACCTTCATGAAGTGATTTTTACTTCAGGAACCACACACGGAATTAATTTGGTGGCCAACGGATTTGCTTCGATTTTAAAAACAGGAGATGAGGTCATGGTTTCGGCTTTGGAACATCATAGTAATATTGTGCCTTGGCAAATGTTGTGTCAAAAAACAGGAGCAAAATTGGTCGTGATTCCCATGAATGAAAATGGAGAATTAATTATTTCTGAATTTGATACATTACTTTCCAATAAAACTAAAATTGTTGCTATAAATCATATTTCAAATGCTTTGGGGACCATCAACCCAATTGAATACATGATTGATAAAGCGCATAGTGTTGGTGCGGCAATTTTAATAGACGGAGCACAAGCCACACCACATTTAAAACCGGATGTTCAAGTGTTAGATTGTGATTTTTACGTTTTTTCAGGCCATAAAATTTGCGGACCAACTGGAGTTGGAATTTTATACGGAAAAGAAGATTGGTTGAACCAATTACCGCCTTATATGGGTGGAGGAGAAATGATCAAAGAAGTTACTTTTGAAGAAACTACTTATGCTGATTTACCTCATAAATTTGAAGCAGGAACACCAAATATTGCAGGAGGAATTGTGTTAGGAACCGCTATTGATTATTTGAATGAAGTGGGTTTTGAAAATATTCAACAGCAGGAAAAAGAATTGTTAGCCTACGGAACACAGCGATTGCTGGAAATTGAAGGAGTGAAAATTTATGGGACTAGCAAAGATAAAACATCAGTAATTTCATTTAACATCGAAGGGATTCATCCGTATGATATTGGTACGATTGTTGACAAGTTAGGAGTAGCGGTTCGCACCGGACACCATTGCGCACAGCCTATTATGAATTATTTTGACATTCCAGGTACCATAAGAGCTAGTTTTTCGTTTTATAATACCAAAGAAGAAATCGATATATTTGTAGAGGCCGTTAAAAAAGCTAAAATGATGTTATCCTAAAAACCAATAAAAATATGAAAGCAATTACTTTAATAACGACAATGATTGTGACTTTTGCAAGTTGTAACTGTCAGAAAAAAACTGCTGAAAAGAACAACTTAACTGCAGAAACAACCATGAATGAGCAACAAACAGTATTGCCAACATTAGAGTATGAAGCGAATACTCGTGGGTTTTTCAAGAAAATTTCGATTACCAATCAAGTGGCATGGGTAACCAATACTAGAGACGGAAAACCAGAAGAAGTTAAAATTAGTGATGCAGATTGGAAAGAATTGATTTCGTTATATAAATTAGTTAAGAAAGAAGGTTTACCCAACTTAAAAGCTCCCTCAGAAAAACGTTTTCACGATGGGGCACCAATTGCCAATTTCAGAGTGATTGAAAAAGAAAACACGTTTGAATCTGCAGCATTCGATGGAGGTTATCCTCCGGCAGAAATTAAAAAAATTGTAAATAAGCTTATCGAAATTGCCGATAAAAAAGAATAAAATGACTATTAAAGAAATACAAGAAGAGATCGTCGATGAGTTCTCCATGTTTGACGATTGGATGCAACGATATGAATACATCATCGATTTAGGTAAAAATCTTCCGTTAATTAAAGAAGAATTTAAGACTGATAGTAACTTAATCAAAGGCTGCCAATCTAAAGTATGGCTGCAAGGCGAACAAAACGATGATAAAATTGTTTTCACTGCCGATAGCGATGCTATTTTAACAAAAGGAATTATCGCCATATTAATCAGAGCCTTTTCAAATCAAAGTGCTTCGGCTATATTAGCTGCTGACACCCATTTTATAGATGAAATTGGATTAAAAGAACATTTATCACCCACCCGTGCCAACGGATTGGTTTCGATGGTCAAACAAATAAAAATGTACGCATTGGCTTTTCAAGCTAAAAATTAATAAAATCATGGAAGAATTTAACGATACAATCAATTTAGGAGAAGAAACAGTAAAGGTTTTAAAAACCATTTACGACCCGGAAATTCCTGTAGACATTTATGAGCTAGGATTAATTTATGATGTTTTTGTCAATGAAACATTCGATGTCAAAATTTTAATGACATTAACATCACCTAATTGCCCAGTTGCCGAAACCCTACCAAGAGAAGTAGAAGACAAAATCAAAAAAATAGACACTGTAAAATCTTGCGAGGTAGAAATTACTTTCGATCCGCCATGGAGTAAAGATTTAATGAGTGAAGAAGCAAAATTAGAATTAGGAATGCTTTAAAATGCAAGATGAAATTATAAACAAAGTAGCTAATTCTGCCCTTGAAGTTTTCGATTTAGAAGATTACTATCAGGGAGGCATTCGTACGCAAATCGATATTTCACAGTGGCTTTATGAAGGATTTTTATTAAAAGAAAAAGACTTTCGTGAAGCGCTAAAAAACCATGATTGGGAACAATATACAAACCATTTGGTTGCCATTCATTGTGCTACCGATGCTGTAATCCCAGCGTGGGCGACTATTTTGGTAGCGTCTTATGTAACGCCGTTTGCCAAAAAGGTAGCTATGGGGAATAAAAATGATTTAGAAACCGCCTTGTATCAAGAAGTATTATCATCTATTGATTATTCGGTTTACCAAGACAAACCCATCATTCTAAAAGGATGCTCTAAAAAGCCAGTTCCTGAATCAGCGTATATCATAGCCATTCAAAAACTACAGCCTTTTGCTAAAAGTATTATGTATGGCGAAGCTTGTTCAGCGGTGCCTATTTATAAATCAAAAAAATAAACAACCTCAAAAGATCTTTTTTATAAATTTGTGAGAATTGTAAACACAATAATATGAAAAAGGTCGTTTTAGTAATATCGATTTTATTTTTTGCCAATCAATCTAACGCCCAACAAACCGAAAGGGAGCTTATTGACATAACAGCAAAAGCAGCAGCAAAAACCCAAGATACAACCAATATGGGTTGGAAAAAAGGAGGAAATTTTGCTTTTTTATTCAACCAATCGGCATTCAATAACGAATGGTTAGGCGGCGGAACCTCAAGTATGGCTGGAAACATAGGTATAAACTATGATTTTAACTACAAAACACCGGATATTGTTTGGGACAATAAAATTATGGTGGCTTACGGGTTAACTAAATTAAAAGACGCTGAAACCACTAAATCGGATGACCGATTCGAGTTTACCTCACTTTTAGGAAAAAAAGCAGGTCAAGGGTATTGGTATTATTCTTTTTTTCTAAACTTCAAAACCCAAATGGATTCTGGGTTTAAGAAAGTAGCTTTTACAAACGATAATGGAACACCTTTAATTCTTGGGGATGATTTTGCCGATAATAGGGATGTCAAAATTTCACACTTTTTATCCCCAGCTTATTTACAGGCCGGACCAGGGATGTTGTGGAAAAAATCAGACAATCTAAAAGTCAATATTGCTCCAGCAACCTCACGTTTCATTTACGTTCACGATCATTTTACTGAATTTGGACCAGCATATGGTGTCGAGCAAGGCAAAACCTCTCGATTTGAGTTTGGAGCCGCTGTAAATGCCTATTATAAGTTCAATATCATGGAAAACATCTCTATGGAAAACATCCTGAATTTGTATTCAAATTACCTAGACAAACCACAAAATGTCGATATCGATTACCAAATGAATTTGGTCATGAAAGTCAACAAATACATTTCGGCAAACTTGTCTATGCAAGCCATTTACGACGACAATGCCATTGGAGCATTTCAGGTTAGAGAAATATTTGGGTTAGGAATAAATTTCGGATTTTAATTTACTTCGTCAGTTCGCTACGCTCGTGTGAAGCTATTCCTGCTATTCGTTACAATCTTTTTATTTTTAAAGAAAAAATAAAAAGGATTTTCACTGCTATCAGGGCTAAAAAAAATCCCATCTTAATTACAAGATGGGATTTTTTTATTCTTCTTCCTCTTTTTCGATGGCATCATCAAAGTCAGGATATAAAAACTTGTTGTAAGGAAATCGAGTAATATGTATTTCTCGAACCGCTTCATATACTTTCTTACGAAACTCCTCAAAGTTTTCTTTCTCTGTAGCCGAAATAAACAAGGCATGATCTTCGCCCACATTGCTCATCCAAGTGTTTTTCCACTCTTCAAGGGTGTAATGTTTGGTTGTTTTTTCGGTAATTAAATCATCTTCATCAATAGTCAAATGTTTGTAAGCATCAATTTTATTGAAAACCATAATGGTAGGTTTATCGTTGCTTTTGATGTCCAATAAAATTTTGTTCACCGATTCAATATGATCTTCAAAATCCGGATGTGAAATATCTACAACATGTAACAATAAATCTGCTTCACGGACTTCGTCTAACGTGCTTTTGAATGAATCTACCAGTTGAGTAGGTAATTTTCTAATAAAACCTACGGTGTCAGAGAGTAAAAAAGGCAAGTTTTTAATCACCACTTTTCTAACCGTGGTGTCTAGTGTTGCAAAAAGTTTGTTTTCAACAAAGACATCGCTTTTTCCTACCGCATTCATCAAGGTCGATTTCCCAACATTGGTATAACCTACTAAAGCCACACGAACCATGGCGCCTCGATTACTCCTTTGGATAGATTGTTGTCTGTCGATGGTTTTTATTTTCTCTTTTAAAAGCGAAATACGGTCACGTACAATACGACGGTCAGTCTCAATTTCAGTTTCTCCAGGACCACGAAGACCAATACCTCCTTTTTGACGCTCAAGGTGTGTCCACATACCCGAAAGGCGAGGGAGTAAATAAATACATTGGGCTAATTCCACTTGCGTTCTTGCGTAAGAAGTTTCGGCTCGTTGGGCAAAAATATCTAAGATAAGGTTGGTTCTATCTAAAACCTTACAATCTAATATTTTGGAAATATTTTTTTGTTGAGAAGGGGATAATTCGTCATCAAAAATAACTGTTGAGATATTGTTGTCTTTTATGTAATAACTAATTTCCTCCATTTTTCCCGTTCCTAAAAAAGTTTTAGGATTGGGTTTGTCTAACCTTTGCGAAAATCGTTTCACCACTTCGCCTCCGGCAGTAAATGTCAAAAATTCTAGTTCGTCAAGGTATTCGTTCAATTTATCTTCACTTTGATTTTGAGTTATGATACCTACCACAACCGTTTTTTCAAAGTTTATAATTTCTTTCTCTAGCATAATTATTAATAAAGTACAAAGCTACTAAAATGTAGTAAAGTTTAAATTTATTAATTGGATTAAAAATGCATTTTATCGATTAAAATCGACATTTTATCGACAAATATTAAAAAATTGTTAATTTTTTTTATATTTGATAGATTAACAAGCTATTTAACCGAAATATTAATAACTATGAAAAAAATTACATTTTGTTTTTTCATGATGATTTTGCCTTTTTTGAGTTTTGCTCAAATTGATGAAGGATTTGAAGGAGCTACGTTTCCGCCTACTACCCCAGCTAACTGGGTTGTTTTAGATAACGGAGTAGGTCCCTTCCAAAGTTGGATTGAAACTACTGATCCCACAAGAGTACACACGGGAGCAAAAGCGGCAATTATTGACCGTGAGAATATTGGAGCTACAAACACTTCTGAAGACTGGTTGGTTTCTCCGCAAGTATTGGTTCCTACTAATGGACAACTTCGTTTTTTTACCCGAAGAACCCTTGTAGGTAATAGGGGTACTGAATATGAAATAAGAGTTTCAAACAATCCTATTCAAAACAATCAAGGAGCTTATTTAGTGGCTCAGTCATGGAATGATTTAACACTTAATACAACCTATAATATATATGAAGAAAAAGTGGTTAGTCTTGCCGGCTATGCTGGACAACAAGTTTATATTGCTTTTGTTAGAAAATTTTATCAACCAACAACTCAAATAGGTGGTGATAGATGGTTACTTGATGATATAAAAGTAGTGGAACAATGTTTAAATCCAACAGGGTTGAACGTTCCAGCCGCTACTTTAGCCTCGGTTACTGCTACTTTAAACTGGACAAGTCCTGGAGCAGCCACGCAATGGGAAATAGAAGTATTACCATTTGCGTCTACTCCTACAGGAGTGGGCGTAGTAACAGGCGCTACAACATATAATGCAACGGGTTTAACCCCTGGAACTGACTATATTTTTTATGTTAGGTCTTTGTGTGGGGGCGGGATAAATAGTAATTGGGTTTCTCAGCCATTTACAACAAAACCTTTAGGTTCAATTTGCGCTTCACCAATTACAATTGGCTCTTTACCTTTTAGTCATAATAGTAATACTAATTTATATGGTGATGAAGTAGATAATCCGCAAGGTGCAGGCTGCGCCGGAGGTGCTACAAACTATTTGCAAGGATATGAGGTTTTTTATTCATATACCGCAACAGCTAATGCGAATATTAATGTAACAATGACTCCTGGCGGACCAAACTCAGCTATATTTATTTATAATGGATGTGGTAATGTAGGGGTTAGTTGTTTGGGAGGAGTTGCTAATACAGGTGCAGGTCCAAGGGTTATAACCCCTTTTGCAGTTGTTGCAGGACAAACCTATGTATTTGTAATTTCCACAAATACAACAACACAAACGGTTCCTTATTCATTAGTAATACAGGAAGTAACATGTACGCCACCGGTGCCACAAGCGACTACAAGTATAGGAATGACTACGGCTAATTTATCATGGTCAAACCCAACTGGAGCAACTGCATGGGAAGTGGTGGTTCAGCCAGCAGGATCAGTGATTCCATCTGGAGCTGGAACGCCAGCAGGTACCAATGTTAATTTTCCTGTATCTGGATTAACGCCTAATACAAACTATCAATATTGGGTAAGATCAGAATGTAGCCCAGGTGTTTATAGTCCATGGGCTTTATCAGCTCAATTTAAAACTAGACTTTGTGAAGTAGCGGATCAGTGTAATTATACATTCAGATTAACTTCAACTTCTGGAGGATGGGGAGGCGCAAGAATGGAAGTAAGACAAAACGGAGTAGTCGTTCACACACTCGGAACAACTTTTACCTCTGGAACACTTTTAAACGAAACAGTTGCTCTTTGCCAAAACTTTCCTTTCGAATTGTTTTGGACTTTAGGAGGAACGACTCCAACTAGGGTTGGAATCTCTGTTATAAATAACTTTGCACAAACATTATATACTAAACCAGCTGGAACAGGTGCTTCAAATACACTTTTATACACGACTTCTATTAATTGTAGTGTGGCAGCATGTTTAGATCCAACAAATTTAACTACCAATACCCCAACAACCACGACTATTAATTTAGCTTGGACCCCTAACGGGTCAACATTGTGGGATATTTATTTAGTACCGACAGGATCACCTGCACCTACAGCAGGATCAACACCTACTTATCCAGGTGTGACAACGAATCCTTTTACAGCGACTGGTTTAACTCAGCTAACGACTTATGATTTTTATGTGAGAGCCATTTGTTCACCAACAAGTAATAGTAATTGGTCAACACCGCGAACGTTTACAACTTTGCCTACATGTCCAGCACCAACAGGTCTTGTTGCATCGGCACCTACATCTTCAACAGTTAACTTAGCTTGGACAAACGTGGGTTCAGCGACTACTTGGAATGTTATTGCATTACCATGTGGTTCTCCTGCGCCAACTGCTTCATCTACAGGATGGATAGTAGCGCCAACAAATCCGTTTGTGTATACAGGATTAACAGCTGGAACATGTTATACTTTTTATGTAAGAGGATTCTGTTCTCCTACAGATACAGGACCATGGTCAGCATCAGCACAAGCTATCACACTCCCAGGATGTGGTGGAGGGTTTTATGATTCTGGTGGGCCTTTAGGAAATTATTCAAATAATGAACCTGGTAATCCAATTACTATTTCTCCTATAAACCCTGGAGATGTTGTTACGGTGACTTTTACCTCTTTTGTAGTTGATGATGGAAATTGGGATGGTTTGTATGTTTTTGATGGAAACAGTACAGCAGCACCTCAAATTTCAAGTGGAAATCCAGCAGGTAGTGGTCCGTTGACTTTGCCTGGTGCTTTTTGGGGTACCACAAATCCAGGACCTTTTACTTCTACAGCTCCAGATGGTAGTTTGACTTTTCAATTTAAAAGTGATGGTAGTGGAGTAGATCCAGGATGGGTTGCTAACGTAACCTGTGGCCCTAGACCAACTTGTACTAGGCCAACATTATTAACTGCTTCGGGAGCAACACAAACTTCGGCGACATTGGGTTGGACACAACCATTAAATCCTGACAGTAGTCAAGCAACAGCTTGGCAAGTAATACTATTGCCATGTGGATCGCCTGCACCAACTGCCTCGAGTACAGGTTGGGTTAATGCCCCAGTTAATCCATTTGTAGCAACTGGTTTGAATTCAGGAACCTGCTATGATTTTTATGTAAGAGCTGTATGTTCGCCTACAGATTCTAGTATATGGAGTAGTAAAGGAAGCTTTACAACGCTTATAGCTAATGATGAATGTGCAAATGCAGTAGTTGTTGGTGTTAATAGTGATGCTTCTTGTGCCGTTTTTGGCTCAGGAACAGTTACAGGAGCTACAGGGTCATTGCCAACTACAACATGTACAGGAGCGAACGATGATGTTTGGTTTCAATTTACAGCGATATCTGATAAGCATTATATTAACTTATTTAATGTAACGGGTTCAACAACAGATTTAAATCATGCTGTGTATTCAGGAACTTGTGGTGCTTTAACTCAAGTAGGAGCTTGTCAAAATAATAATGAGAGTATAGTTGCAGGATTAGCCATAGGAACAACCTATTATATTAGAATTTTTACGGGTACTACTACTGCAAATCAAACAACAGCATTTAATATTTGTATAGGAACTGTTGCTTCATGCGCAACTGCCGAAGCCACTTGTTCTGACCCAAATAATCCGTTTATTTTTCCAAATACGACGGGTGTGCCTAGTGAAGGCCGAGTGACTTGTTTGGCTACAGTACCTAATCCAACTTATTACTATTTGACTATATTACAGTCTGGTAATTTGCAATTTCAAATCAGTCAAAACACATCATTTAATGCTGCTGGAAATCCAACAGGAACCGCGCTTGATGTAGATTTTGTGGCTTGGGGACCTTATGTATCAAATACTGCGGCATGTGGTAATTTAGGAACTGGATGTCCAAACCCGACAGACTGTTTTAATAACTTCCCTGGTCCATCACAGTATCCTTATGGTAATATTGTCGATTGTAGTTATCATTTTCAAGCAGTTGAAACTTGTACTATTAACAATGCTGTCGCCGGACAAGTTTATGTAATTCTTATTACAAACTTTAATGGTGATCCTGGGTTTATTCGATTTGATCAGTCAAACTTTGGCGTCCCTGGATCTGGACTTACAGATTGTTCAATTGTTTGTGAAGTTGATTTAGGGCCTGATCAGAATTTATGTGGTGTAACGTCAGTTCCCTTAGACTCTCAATTAGCCAATCCGCTTGCGACTTTTAAATGGTATAAAGATGGTGTTTTAATCCCTGGAGCGAATTCTCAAACCTATACAGCTACGCAATCAGGAACTTATAGCGTTACAGGAACTTGCGGACCTAATAGTGTAGGGTATCCTAACGATCCTGACGGTACCGTAGTTATTAATATGGGACCAAATGTAATTATTAGTGATCAAGCTGATTATATTGTGTGTGATGATGCATCAAATGATGGCGTTGCAACCTTCGATTTATCAACGCGAACACCAATTGTATTAACAGGATTAGATACTAATTACACCTACACCGTTTCGTATTATAATAATGAATTTGATGCATTGGCCGGAAATGCCAATACTATAAATCCAGCAATTCCATATGTAGGCCCAAGTCAAACTATTTACATTAGAGTTGTTGCAAATGGTTCGCCAATTTGTAATACAGTCGTGGCGCAGAATTTAGTTGTTGGGCCATTGCCAGCAGCTACATTTAATTATCCAGCTACACCATATTGTCAAAATGTAGGTACAGTTGCACCGACATTTACTGGAGGAGGGGTTGCAGGAACATTTAGTGTAGTGCCGCCAACAACGACAGGACTTGTTATAGATGCCGCTACAGGAATTGTCGATTTAACAAACAGTACTCCAGGTAATTATGTTGTTGAGAATAGAATTCTTGGATCTGGTGGTTGTCTTGATGTTATTGAAACAGCACCGATAACCATTACGGCATTACCTATTGCTACATTTAATTATCCAGACACACCATATTGTCAAAGTGAAGTCACAGCAATACCAACATTTACTGGAGGTGGAGTGGCCGGAACATTTAGTTTTACCCCAGCAGGACTTGCTATAAACACTACAACAGGAGTTATTGATTTAACAAATAGTACACCGGGTACTTATACAGTTACAAATACTATTTTGGCAGCTGGTGGATGTAATGATGTGCCTGAAACAGCAACAATTACTATTTATGCTAATCCAGAGGCAACGTTAACTTCTTCGGATCCTGATTATACTATTTGTAGCAATGAAGCAGCTACATTAACAGTGACTCCAACAAATGGTTTTGCAGTTGGTGATGCTACTTATGTGTGGACTTTAAATGGTAATGAAATTGTTGGACAAACGTCATACACAATCCCAGTAACAGCAACTGGAACATACGGAGTAGTCATTACTTTAAATGGATGTACAAACGTTGCTCCATTAACACAAACATTTACCGTTAACTTTGTGCCTGACTTTACTTTATCAGGTACTAATTTGGTGAAATGTGCTAACGAGATTGCGGTTTTAACTGTAAGCCCTATTAATTACACTACTGAACCGGTAACGTATTCTTGGACGCTAAACAATGTTCCAATTCCAGGTACAAGTTCTTCAGTTTCTATTCCAGTAACCAGTTTTGGTACTTATGCCGTAACGGTTACTAATCAAGGATGTACTTCTGATCCAGAAATAATTAATGTCGATTTAGATTTAACTAACATTCCTATTAGTACAACTGGAGAATGTGTGGGTATAAGTTACATTATAACTTCAGCACCAGTTAGTGGATCATATGATGCTGGAACCGTGACTTACGAATGGTTAGATGAAAACGGAGACGTAATTGCAGGTGCAAACCAAGCAACATTTAATGTTTCTCAATATGTAATTGCAAACAATATTTCTGCGAGTAGTTTCCCATTAACCTTTACTGTTAAGATAACTACAACGCCAGAAGGATGTATTGATACACAAAGCTTTGATGTCGCAAGTTCAGTTTGTACTATCCAGAGAGGTATTTCACCAAACGGTGATGGAGACAATGAAACTTTCGATTTAAGAGGTTTAGGAGTTAAAGAGCTGAGTATTTTTAATAGATACGGAACTAAAGTTTATGGCTTGTCTAACTATACTAACGAATGGAAAGGACAAACAGACAAAGGTCAAGAACTACCTGACGGTACTTATTATTATGTTATTGAACAAAATAATGGAGAAAACAAATCAGGGTGGGTATATATTAATAGATAAATGTAATAGAGTTCCGTTTGCTGATACAGCAAACGGAACTTCTAATCAATAAAACAAACTAATCAAATGAAAAAAATATTTTTCACTTCACTACTAGCTTTAGTTACATTTTTTGATGTTCAGGCCCAGCAGGATCCTCATTATACACAGTATATGTATAATATGAATGTCATTAATCCGGCTTATGCAGGTTCTAAAGAAAATTTAGCATTCGGACTTTTGTACCGAAAACAATGGGTTGATATTGAAGATTCTCCAACAACATTTACTGCTTCTGGGCATTCGCCAGTAGGAAAGAATGTAGGTTTAGGACTTTCTGTTATTTCAGATCGAATAGGTCCTGTTGAAGAAAATAATATCTATGGAGATTTCTCATACACTTTAAATCTAGGCGGGGAACATCGTCTGGCTATGGGTATGAAAGCAGGTGTTTCATTACAAAAAATAGGTTTAAATAGCGAAATTGCGTCTACTTTACCTGTTCCTTCAGATGGCGCTTTTGCTGAAGATACTTCAAACGCACACTTAAACGTTGGAGCTGGATTGTTTTACTATACCAATAAATACTATTTGGCATTTTCTGTTCCAAATATGTTGAAATCGGCACATTTAGATTATAATGGTGTTCAGTATGGTTCAGAAGTACAACACTATTTTTTAACAGGGGGATATGTTTTTGACTTGACTCCAAGTACAAAATTCAAGCCTTTTTTCATGGTAAAATCGGCATTTAATGCGCCTACTTCGCTAGATGTTTCTACTAACTTCTTGTTTTTTGATAAATTCGAATTGGGAGCAACCTATAGATTTGAAGATTCATTTGGAGCCATGGCAAATGTTAAAATAACAGATGGTTTAAGAATTGGTTATGCTTATGACCACATAGTTTCCGACTTGGATGTCGCTACACCTTCATCACATGAGGTTATTTTATTATTTGATTTGAACTTCCCTAAGAAAGTATCAAGTTCACCTCGTTATTTCTAATAGTTAAAGAAAGTAAAATGAAAAAAATATATATAGCCCTAAGTTTTGTACTCATTATCGCAAGTGGTAATGCTCAAAACAAAGACACTAAAACTGCTGATAAACTTTATGAGCGTTATGAGTATGTTGATGCCGCAAAGGAATATTTAAAAATTGTAGATAAGTATACAGCAAATGATTATGTTTTTAAACAATTAGGAGATTGTTATTACAACGTTTTCAATTCTGTTGAAGCTGAAAAGTGGTATGCAAAGGCAGTGGCTTCTAATCAAGATGCCGAAACCTATTTTAGATACGCTCAAATGCTAAAAGCCAATTCAAAATATGATGAAGCAAATGCAGCTATGAAAAAATTTGCGTCTTTAGCTCCTAATGATGCTAGAGCTAAATCGGTTAATAACGATGCTAATTACTTGAATAAATTATTGTCACCTTCAAAAAGTTGGGATGTTAAATCGGTTGAGTTGAATTCTAAATACTCTGATTTCGGAGCCTATTTAAAAGATGCGAATGTTTATTTCGCAAGTGCTAGAAATACTGCTCGTAAAACATACGAGTGGAATGACCAGCCTTTTTTAGATATCTATAAAACTGATTATACTGACGGGAAATTGGGAAGTGTTGCAACAACTGTCGATGATTTAAACACCAAGTTTCATGAAGGTCCAGTTAGCATTAGTGCTGATGGAAACACCATTTATTTTTCAAGAGAAAGTTTTTCTGAGAAAGATTATGTAAAGGCGGCTGACAAAACTAGATTTGGTAAAATGTACATTTTTAAGGCCACTAATAACGGTGGTAAATGGGAAAATACTACATCTGTTTCCTTTAATGGAAAAGAATTTAACTCTAGTAGTCCGTCATTAAGTAAAGACGGATCAACTTTATATTTTACGTCTGATAGACCAGGTGGAATTGGAAAAACGGATATTTGGAAAGTTGCTGTAAACAGCGATGGTACTTTTGGTACTCCAGAAAATTTAGGCAGTAAAGTAAATACCGAAGGTGCTGAACAGTTTCCTTTTATAACAGACGACAATACATTGTATTTTTCATCCAATGGACACAAGGGATTGGGAGGTCTTGATGTTTTTGCCTTCGATTTAAACCAAAAGAACGAAGTAGTAAATCTTGGAAAACCAGTAAATAGTGAAAAGGACGATTTCGGATTTACCTTTAACCAAAGTCAAAACATTGCCTTCTTATCTAGTAATAGGGATGGTGGCGCTGGAGACGACGATATTTATATGGCCATTCCTAAATGTCATTTGGATTTGACTGTTTTAGCACGTGATTCAAAATCGGGAGCTACTTTATCGGATGTTTCTTTAACCGTTTTAGATGCTAATAAAAATGTGGTGGCAACTGGAACTTCAAGTGATATGGGTAAAAAAGAATTCGAATTGGAATGCGGGAAAGAATATACTGTTAGTACTTCTCGTTCTGGTTATTTGAATAATTCTTTTGCAGTAACTCCGTCGAAAGGAGAAATGACTTTAAATGCTGATTTAGCGCCTTTAGAAGCCATTGTTACAGAAACCGAAGTGATTCTAAGTGATATTAACTTTGATTACAACAAAAGTAATATAACGCAATTAGGCGCTGCTGAATTGGACAAATTAGTTGTGGTGATGAATCAGTATCCTGAAATGGTTATTTTTGCTAAATCACACACCGATTCGCGTGGTAAAGACAGTTACAATATGTCATTGTCTGACCGAAGAGCAAAATCGACCGTTCAATATGTAATTTCGAAAGGAATTGCTCGTGAAAGAATTAGCGGACAAGGCTTTGGAGAATCTGAACCAAAAGTTAATTGTGGTGCTGATTGTACTGAAGAGCAACACGCTCAGAATAGACGTTCAGAGTTCATGATTGTTAAGAAGTAATATTTTTACCTTACAAAATACAACGCCCTAAGAGATTTAGGGCGTTTTTTATTTGCAAGCCACTCCATTGTTGATGCAGTCATTATTTCAAGCGAAGAGTAGTGTTTTATAGAAGTTAGATAAGTAGAAACATTTTCTACTGCCGTAAAATGGTAGTTTACTTTTAAAAAGTACATCCTGTACAAAAGGATAATGCTACTTCATTTTAGATTTTACTTCTCTAGTATTTAAACCTCTACTGGTTTTAAAAACTACTTTAAATGTTTTAAAAATATAAACTTCACAACGAATATTCTTAATTAAAATGTTTTTGAGTTGTAATTGTTTAATTTATTGCATAAAAAAACCTCGCAATTGCGAGGTTTTTTTATTATAGAAACTGTAATTCTTAGTTTACTACGATATCATCAATTTGAACAGTTGTTGTCAACGTTGATGTTCCTGAATATTCAAAAACAAAATATCCGTTTCCAGTTAAACCTACAGGAATGTTGTATGTTCCAGCAGAGTTAAATGTGCTTTCAGACGCGCCAAGTGCAGGGTAAGATATTGTAGTAAAGTTAGAAGTGATATTAGTGAAATCACTAGTGCTAAATGCATTTCCAGGTGTGTAGTTTGCAGCGCTCACATAATATACTTGTAAAGCAACACCTTGGTTAAATCTCATTGATTCTTTAAATGTAAAACTGTTTGCTGCCGTAAAATCTACAGGCACAAAAAAGTAACTTTTTGTACCAGTACTGGTGCCACCACTACCAAAAGAGGTCGATTCAATGAATTCATTACCGCCTGATGTTTTAAGCTGCCAATATCTATAACCCAAAAGAACATCATTAATGTACTTAGGGAAATTTGTTTGGTTGACTGCGTAACCCGTTTCAAATGTTTCAGTAAAAGCACCTGTATAAGTCAAATTAGTTCCAACAAGAGCCGGAGCTAAATCAATTCTAGGGTTTGTTAACATTACATCATTTTCAGTTCTGATCATAAATTGAAAAGTACTACCAAACTTAGTTATAACTCCTCTAATTTTACCATTTTTATCTGGAACCATTTTAGTGTTGAAATCGGCAAACTCACTTACACGCAAGACAATTCTATTACCAGCTACATCAATAATTTCATGATTTGTAGCGCCTCCTATACTGTTAAGAGTTGTGTCATAATATTTCTTGCCAAGAGATGCATCTGTGAATTGTACAGCATCAAATTCAACCAACATATTTATATATTGATTGTTTTTAGCTTGTGCTATTGTTAAGTTTTTCTTTACGATAGTGTTTTCATCTACTTTATCACATGATCTTCTCAGCACTTTGTCATAACTTATACGTGAAATTCTACCCACTTTGTCGTCAGTACTATTATCTGGGGTATCATTGTTAAATAAACTACCAATAATTGTTGAGCTATTATCTGTAGCATAATAAAGATCTTTCATTTTAACAAAAACCTTTCTTCCTGGCTCATAGTACGTGTATAAGTTGTACTGATCTATTGGCATACTGAAGCCAATAGTACCGTCAACAGACATAAAAGAAATAGATTTGTAAAAATTACCTGCTTCATCACTAGAAGTTACATACGCTTCAATAACGTCATCAGTAGCCCATTTTTTATAAGCAGCAGTTGCAGTAGAAGTAATATCTTGAACGGTTTTCGTTACCGGAATCGATTCGCATTGATCTGTGTCTACTGTGCCAAAATCGTCGTCAACACAACTGAAAGTTGTAGTTAAAAACAATGATGAAAGTAAAAAACTTTTAAAATTTAATGTTTTCATAATTTATTTATTTTCAAAAAGTTTAATTTTATCTAATTGGAAAGTCGTTGTTGTGCCAGCATTTTTATTACCAACATATTTAAACCCGATACTAATGGATTTACCTTTATAAGCGTTTAAATTTATGTCTCCACTTGGTACAAAATTATCAACTTGTGCTGTAGGTAATATTGGATTTAACTCTATCCATGTAGCACTAGATACACCAGCTAATGTCCCATCATAATTTTCTGAGATATAAACAGTAAGATTTTTACCTGTCCAGTTTCTAGCTTTTGACTCGAAGTTAAATGCCCAATCCTTAGTCTCACTTAAAGTTACTTTTGGTGTTATTAACCAAACTTCGTCAGAAGAACCTGCAGCTGAGAAAAATGATGAAAAATCAGCATATTTATTGTTATCGAAAGATCGGCTATGCCATCTTCTAGTTCCATTAGGATTAACAGCATAATTTGACCATCCTGGAAGTGCAATGGCAATTTCATTTGCGCCACTACCAGCAGTAGTACCTTCAAATCCTTCAAATAAAAGAACTTCTTTAATTTCAGGAATATCGTATTCTGCTTCTGTATCACAACTAACAATAGTAGCTGTCAAAGCAGTAAAAAGAAATATTTGTTTTATATATTTTTTCATAATGACCAAAATTAGAAGTTAATGTAAAGGTTAACGAAATAAGTTCTTCCGTAACCATAAAAATATTTATGACCAAAAGAAGGTGTTCCGTTTGCTAAATCTGCTTGCGCATCTGGGTAAGTTGCTTTTCTTGATTGTTCAAATCCACCTGTTTTGTAGGTAATGTCAAGAACATTGTTTACAGAAGCAAAGAAACCAAAAGTATCTCTACTCTTTTTACTCACTCTCCAAGATTTACCTCCAGTTAAGTTTAATAAAAATAACTCGTCAAATTTTTCTTGTTTCAATATTTTTCTAATAGATTCTTCATTAGCACCTGGGTAAGATATTCCTGTAGCATCATCTATAGTAAAGTTATTTGTTCTTGAAATATTAGAAACATCAATATAACTTTCGTTAAAATAGTTGTAGTTAGCTCCTATAAACCAGAAATGAGGATCTCTATATTCTAAACCAACTGAAGCTGCTTGTTGTGGCATACCTCCTTGTCTGTACCCTTTTAAGTACGTTTTACCAAAGTCAACAATAGGATAAGTATTTGTTGGAGATGCTGCAGCATCGTTGTTTACTTTTAAATTAGGATTGTTGTCATACGTATATTCACCGTATGAAGCTGCGAAAGTAGCTTTAATAGTAGATGAAACAGCATATTCTAAACCTAACTCAACACCAATATTCTTTTTGTTTATTCCAGTTACAATTTCACTAATGAAAGCATCAGTGTCTGTATCGCTATCAGTATCTTCAGCTACACCTTCTCCGTAGAAAAATGAAACTTTCGTTGCGTTTTGCACTTTAGACATAAAAGCAGTTAATCGGGCTTTCAATTTTGGAGCTCTAATAACATAACTTGCATCAACACTCATAATTTTTTCATTATCTATGTCAAGAGTTACATTGTTGTTGTAACGTGCGTTTGCAAATGTGTTTCTTAAATTTGGTGCTTTAGACATATAAGCACTGTTAAAGTCTAATAAATGGTAACCTGTAATTTTATATGTTAAACCACCTTTAAAACCATAACTTTCGAAAATTTCTTTCGTTCCTTTTCCGAATGAATTAGTTGAATATTTTCCGTTTTTATACAATCCTTCTCTTTGGTATTCGTTTCTTGAATAATTTTGAGCAACATAAAAATCGAATTTTTTGTAGTTGAATTTGAATTGTGTAAAGGCATCAAAAACAGTAGCGCGTAAATTATAGTTGTAACCTATATCTTGACCTTCTGTTACATGACGGTCAGGATTGTTTAAATCAAATTGAGACTCGTCTCCAAAGTAAAATGAATCCCTATTCTCAGCATAATCAGCACCTAATAAATCAGTAACCACTGCATAATTGTGCGATTTTAACTTTCTAAAATTAACACCAGCATTTAAACTAATGTTGTCAGAAATTTGAGAACTTAAGTTCGTATTTGCCGAAACTTGAGTATCATCATTACGTTGTTCAGCTAAAAAGTAAGCCGCTTTGTGTTGACCATTAGCATCTACAAAAGTATTTTGATTACCTATGTACATTGCTGGCCAGTTGATTTGACCGTCATTGATGAATTTATCTCTTGCTTCAATTGATCTTGGATTCACATAAGTTGGGTTTCCATTAGCATCTAGTATTGGGTTTCCACTTCCGTCAAGAGCAGGCTCATAATAACTTAAACCATTTGAGAAGTAGCTTGGTAAATAACCGTAGTAAGTTGGGTCTGGGCTGTTACCGCCTGGATATTCTAAACGAGTATTTCCAACCGTTCCTGTTTGGTATGCAACACTAGTGTTCAAGTCAGTTTTGTCATTCATTTTCCAAAAATGAGTTAACATCATAATTGGTTCGTCAACATTCTTGTTACGAGAGTTTCTTTGTTTTCCGTTTTGAATACCCCAGTAAGAATTGTATTTAAAACCTTTTAAATCGGTTACTTCTTGAGTGTTTGGAGAACTTTTACCTCTTGTGTTTTGAGCATAAATAGAAGTAAAGTTTAAAGAGTGGTGATCGTTGAATTTTTTCTCAACACTAGCAAACAAAGAGTTTGCTTTATAATCAGTACCTTCAAAGTGCGCCTCTTGAGCCCATCTTCTTCCAGCAGAGACTACAAAAGCCCAACCATCTTTATCCATCCCTGAAGCATGGGTGCCCATAACTCTCCAGTTGTAGTTTGTATTTGTACCAGAAAAAGAAATTCTTGTTCCTGGTCTGTATATTGAAGCTCTAGTGTTTATTTCTTGAGTTCCTAATATTCCACCAAAAGTATAATCTGAAGCTGCAGAACCCATGGTAAACTCTTGATTACGAGTGGCATCATTCAAACCTCCCCAGTTACTCCATTGTGGTCTTCCGTCGTACAATTTATTCATGACAACACCATTAATCATGGTAGTACCATATTCATTATCTAAACCACGTATTCTAAAACGAGCATTACCCCAGTTGAAGGCAGCAGCTTGTTGATAAGTGTCTCTTGTTGCTTGTAGTAATCCAGAAGTGCTTTCAGAACCACTATTATCATCACCTAAATCATTTTCGGTAATAGTAATTAAACTAGTTTGTTGTTCTATAGTTTGAGAATCTTCTTCAAGAACTACAACACCTAAGTCTAATATTTGACCATCAATAAGTTCGATGGCTAATAATTGATCTTTGTAACCATCACTCTTCACTTGAAGAATTTGACCACCTTTAGCTACTCCCGAAAATGTAAATTTACCATCCTCTTTTGTGATTTGGGTTAAATTTGTGTTTTGGATTGATGTAACTACATTTTGTAACGGATTTTGAGTTTTCGAATCAACTACTTTACCTGTAATTCCAGTAGGTTGCTGTGCAAAAACAAAAAAAGCATGCAATACAAATAATGTATTAAGAACAAGTTTTTTCATAAATAAAATTAAAATTAATTTACTTTTTTTACTGCAAAAAAATTTTGCAGGGGGACAAATGTATAACATTTAATAATATTATTTACTTTTGGCTCAAAATTTGTACCTAAAATAAAAATTATTTAAAGTAAATATATGAAAATTAAAAATTTTATTGGGCTGTCTATCATGTTATTAGCGGTTTCTGCAACAGCTCAAACGAAGAAATTTGCTGTGCATACAGTAGCATTTTACAACTTTGAAAATCTATTCGACACTATTAATGGCCCAAACAACGATGAAGAGTGGTTGCCTAATGGAGCGCAAAGATGGACTGGTAAAAAATATAAGAAAAAATTAGAAAATTTAAGCCGTGTTCTAGCTGAAATAGGAACAGGTGAAAATGCGAATTCTCCTACTTTGATTGGAGGTTCTGAAATTGAAAATAGAGGGGTTTTAGAAGATTTGATTAAAGAACCTAAAATTGCCAATAAAAATTACGGAATTATTCACTTTGATTCTCCTGATAAAAGGGGGATTGATGTAGCATTGTTGTATCAGAAAAAACATTTCCAACCTACTAGTTATATTAATGTTCCTCTTTATGTATATGAAAAGGAATCAAATAAAAAGATAAAGAAAGAAGAAGAAGAAAGAACTGATGATAACAACCAAGTTGACTCAGCTTCAAAAAGAATATATACTCGTGACCAGCTGTTAGTGACAGGATTATTAGATGGTGAGGAAATCAATGTTATCGTTTGTCACTGGCCTTCTCGCGCCGGAGGTGAAAAGAAAAGTTCTCCTTTTAGAGAGGCAGCAGGAGCTTTGACAAGAAAAATAACCGATTCATTGCAAAAAATAAAACCAGATGCTAAAGTTATTATTTTAGGAGATTTGAACGACGGAAGCTCTAATAATAGTGTGAGAGTTGAAGTTGGTGCAAAAGGAAAAAAAGCCGATGTTGAAAATATGGGCATTTACAATCCTATGGAAGAAATGTCTAACAAAGGAATAGGCTCGTTAGCATATCGTGATGCTTGGGATTTATTTGATATTATTATGGTGACAGAGCCATTAATTAGAACGGATTATTCTTCTTGGAGATATTGGAAAGCCGGAGTATACAATAAACCGTTCCTTATTACACCATCGGGACAATATAAAGGATATCCATTAAGACACACAAACACTGAAATTGGTTTTAGTGATCACTTCCCAGTATATATATACCTTATTAAGGAAGCAAAATAAGAACAATGATTTTAAAGGCTGGATTTTTCCAGCCTTTTTTTATTGCTTAACTTTACGTTTTAAATTATAAAGTATGGCTATTGCAAAACCATTCAATCTTACCAAATGGATTGAAGAAAACAGACATCTTCTCAAACCGCCAGTAGGAAACAAAAATTTGTATGTCGATTCTGGAGATTACATAGTTATGGTTGTGGCGGGTCCTAACAACCGAAAAGATTATCATTATAACGAAACCGAAGAGTTGTTTTATCAATTAGAAGGTGATATTGTAGTGTACGTTCAAGAAGACGGAAAAAAACGAGCCATGCATCTTTCCGCTGGAGATATGTATTTGCATCCTGCCAAAGTGCCTCATTCGCCTGTTCGATTAGAGGGCTCCATCGGATTGGTTATCGAAAAAAAACGAACAGAAGGGAAGGACGGTCTTTTATGGTTCTGTGACAACTGTAACCATAAGCTACACGAAGTCTATTTTGGTTTGAATAACATTGAAACCGACTTTCAAAAACACTTCAATCATTTTTATGCATCTGAGGATTTAAGGACGTGCTCCGAATGTGGCACTATAATGGAATCACTTTAAAATTCTCTACTTAATTATTAGAAGCTATTTCCTGCTGTACGCTCTATCTTTTTATTCTTAAAGAAAGAATAAAAAGGATGCCACTCCCATCAGGGCTAGTCATCAATGGTACAACCAATCGAATAAACAGAAAAACCACTTTCCGATTAAACAAAAAATCATACATTTGCAAAAAATATAACAAAACACGTTAAAAAAGTTAAATATGTCAACAATAGCATCACAATTCGGAATGCAAGAAGCTTTGCAAGCATTAGGAATTAAAGAAGTTAACGATGGAACTTCTACAGGTTCAAACAGTTTTTCTTCAGGAGAAATAATCGAAAGTTATTCACCAGTTGATGGTCAATTAATCGGTAAAGTAAAAACAACAACTGCAGCAGACTACGAAAAAGTGATGCAAAGCGCAACGGAAGCATTCAAAATGTTTCGCGCTATGCCAGCACCTCAACGTGGAGAAATTGTTCGTCAGTTTGGAAATAAATTAAGAGAATTAAAAGAACCACTTGGGAAATTAGTTTCTTACGAAATGGGGAAATCTCTACAAGAAGGTTACGGAGAAGTTCAAGAAATGATTGACATTTGCGATTTCGCAGTAGGTTTATCACGTCAGTTAAACGGACAAACGATTCCATCTGAGCGTCCAGGTCACGTAATGAGAGAACAATGGCATTCCATTGGTGTTGTTGGAATTATTTCTGCGTTCAACTTCCCAGTAGCGGTTTGGGCTTGGAACACGGCTTTAGCATGGATTTGTGGAGACGTTTGTGTATGGAAAGGTTCTGAAAAAGCACCAATTTGTACTATCGCTTGTCAAAATATTATTGCTGATGTATTAAAAGCAAATAACTTACCAGAAGGAATTTCTTGTATAATCAACGGAGATTACAAAGTAGGTGAAATGATGACTACCGACGTAAGAATTCCATTAGTATCTGCAACAGGTTCTACAAGAATGGGAAGAATTGTTGGAGCAACCGTTGCACAACGTTTCGGAAAATCTTTATTAGAATTAGGAGGAAACAATGCTATTATTATTACGCCAACTGCCGACTTAAAAGTAGTTGTTCCTGGTGCGGTTTTCGGAGCGGTTGGAACTGCTGGACAAAGATGTACTTCTACTCGTAGATTAATCATTCACGAATCGGTTTACGATAAAGTAAGAGATGCCATTGTTGGTGCTTACGGGCAATTAACGATTGGAAATCCATTAGATCAAAAAAATCATATCGGTCCACTTATCGATACTGATGCGGTTAACACCTATTTAGCTGCGATTGAAAAAGCGAAAGCTGAAGGTGGAAAAGTATTAGTTGAAGGTGGTGTTTTATCTGGAGAAGGATACGAATCTGGATGCTACGTGAAACCAGCAATTATTGAAGCTGAGAATCATTTCGAAATTGTTCAACACGAAACTTTTGCTCCAATTTTATATTTAATGAAATATGAAGGTGAAGTAGAAAACGCAATCGACAAACAAAATGGTGTAGCACAAGGTTTATCTTCTGCGATTATGACCAACAGCATGAAAGAAGCTGAAAAATTCTTATCATTCGCTGGTTCTGACTGTGGAATTGCTAACGTAAACATCGGAACTTCTGGTGCGGAAATTGGTGGTGCATTCGGTGGAGAAAAAGAAACTGGTGGTGGACGTGAGTCTGGTTCAGATGCTTGGAAAGTATACATGAGAAGACAAACAAACACAGTGAACTACTCTGATCAATTACCTTTAGCACAAGGAATTAAATTTGATTTGTAAAAAACACTCATAATTATTGAAAAAGCCGTTTCTTTTGAAGCGGCTTTTTTTGTTAATCCGATTAAGAAAATTCAATTAAATTTCTGTTAAATTGGTTGATTTCAGTGCTTTATGTGTTAAAATCTTTTCATTCATTTTTGTTTTTTATTAATTTAGAAAGTTGAATTTTTAGTAATAATTAAAATGAAAAATTATGGAAACATTAGTGAAAAGAAATGGAAACTTTCCTTCGATGAATACTTTTGTAGATGATTTTTTTTCAAAAGATATTTTCGATTGGACCGAGAGAAATTTTGCTGCTTTGGGTAGCAATCTGCCTTCAGCAAATTTAAAAGAAACGGATGGTAAGTTAGAAGTCGAATTGGCAGCGCCAGGGATGAAGAAAAAAGATTTTAAAGTTGAGATTGACAACAATATTCTAAAAATTTCCTGCGAAAATGAAGGACAATTCGAAGAAACAAAAGAGGATTTTGTGAGAAGAGAGTTCAATTATCATAAATTTTACAGAACTTTTTATCTTCCAGATTCTATTGATGAAAACAATGTACAAGCAACATATACTGATGGAATTTTGAAAGTTGTTGTTGCTAAAAAAGAAAGCAATAAAGGAAAAATGACCAAAACAATCCCGATCAAATAAGATTGGGATTCCCATGGGTATAACTTAAAAAAAGAAACCGCTTGAATAGCACTTCAAGCGGTTTCTTTAATTTAAAATTTGTGGGTTATATTTCTTTTTTTTAAATATTGTGTCTAATTACAATATGTTGACCTTCTACACAGCCTTCAATTTGTCCTGCATTGTTCCAAACTAGTCAAAAAGGAGTAGGTGAGGTTTCTCATCAGCATTATGACAAATGAGGTAGGAAATGGAGTGTTATAAAAAAATTAAAGTAGTTGGTCGAAAGAAAAAACACTTTAATCGAAAAGTTGTCCTAAAATAGTTTTTCAATTAATTAAAAAAGTAATTTTAATTTAAATAAAACAAAATACCACACCCGTTTTATTGATAATATTATTAAACAACCACTCTTTTTAGATCTTCTCAAATCAACAGTGAACCCTTTGTTTAATAGATAGTTATTCAATTTTAATCTAATTAATTAACTAAAAACTCTCGATTATGAAAATAACTCGACTCGCTTTCGTATTGTTTTTACTTTCTTTTAATGGTTACAGCCAATGTGTACCAGAAAAACTATTGTCAAACGATACCTCAATTTGTTTTGGAAGCAATTCTGTAATAACACTATATAATAGTGATCTTTTAGTAGACTATCAGTTAAGGGATGATTCTGATGCCCCAATTGGATTGCCCGTAGCAGGAACGGGTGGCGATATTACTTTTACAGTGAGCCCGTCAATCTCTACAACATATAATGTAAAAGCATCAACCTGTTTAAATTCTTATTCGGATACCGTAGAAATTACAGTCAATCCGATTCCGGATGTTATAGCTACTCCTTCTTCACAAACGATATGTTCAGGAGCTTCAACCGGTATCGCTTTGAGCAGTGCGGTTTCAGGCACTACTTTTTCATGGACGGTTGTTCAAACCAATGTTTCAGGTGCGAGTAATGG
>JASLID010000028.1 GCA_030153045.1 Flavobacterium sp. | reverse complement strand
ATGAAACGCTACTCAATAGACAAGCATTTTTACATAATGAATAACTAGAAAACATAATAAAGAGGATTTTTTAATTAAAAGTCCTCTTTTTTTTTAAATTTGACGCAAATCAAAGTAGATGAAGAAAATTTTATCTTTTATATTATTTCTTGTAAGTATTAATTGTTTCTCACAAAATCTAGAATTTATTGTCATTGCTAAAGATATAGAAACCGGCTTACCCATTGCAGAAGTAACCATAACTTCTAAAAAAAGCAATCAAGGGTTCTTAACCAATAAAGATGGTGAAGCATTTATTAACCTTAGTAAAGCATCAGATTTAAAATTTGAGCATTCGCTTTATAAAACGTACACTGTAAAGTTTACTGAATTGAACAAGAAAGTCAATGAAGTTTATTTAGAAAGCAATGCAAAACGATTGGATGAAATTATTTTAACCAGCGATCATCCCCAAGACATATTAAAAACGTTAATTAAAAATTCACTCGAAAAAATAACAATTCCTGTAAATTTAAAGGTCTATTTAAGAGAGTTTTACAAAAATAATGATCAAATCGTTTTTTTTAATGACGGATTAATTAATTTCCAAATATTAGGCAATTCAAAAAACATTAAAACGGATATTTTAGTGGAACAAAACAGAGCTATTGGCTTGCTGGATATAGATATAAAGAATGAATTATTAGGCTATGATCTGAATAACATCATCGAGAATTATTACCAGTTTAAGTATTTAGATGAAATTTTAGAATCAAGTGCTAAACGTAAATATGAATTTCAAGTGATATCTTATCAAAGTAACGAAGACTATTTAGTAATTAAGGTTACGCCACTTGAAGAAGCAACTGGTGTTTTGTCAAATTATACCATTGTTTACGACAGGGATAAAATGATTATTATGGAAGTTGGCTCTATGGTTCCGGAGTCTAGAATGGTCGACCTAAGACAATCATTTTTAAAAAGCAGCAAAATTTATAAATTAGAATATAAAAACACCTTTAAAACAGATGGTAATTTCTATTATTTAGCAAATTCTAAAGAAGTGATTGGATTTGAAAAAAAATATAAGAAAAAAAGCAAAAGGATAGAAGTTAATAATCATATGGTAGTTACAAATTATGATAAAAAAATATTCAAGTACAATGAACATAATATTTTTAAAGACAAATCGTTAATCAACAAAAAGACAAAATTTTTTAACAACTATTGGGATTTTGAATCTGGATTTATTTCGACAAGAGAAGAAAAAGAAGTTATTGAACGTTTAGCTAATCAATAGTTATTTTTTTAAACGATATAATAAAAAAAATCCTGCTCTTGAGAGCAGGATTTTTTACTAACCAACAAACCATTTTTTATGGTTGAAGTGAAAATTTTTCAACTGTAACTTTATCTGTTTTTTTATTATACGTTTCTAAGATAAAGTTTCCGTTACCATCAAAATAACCAAACGAATACTTGTTTTTATTAACATAAAAATAATTATTATTTGAAGTTCTTCTAAGCAATGCATTATAATTTCCTTCTGGCATATACATGGTATAACCATTTGGATCCGCTTTTAATTGGTATTTTTTTCCATCAGAATAGTAGTAAGTAGAATGATCTACATCAACCACACTTGTAACACCATTAACGTTTACGGCTGTCGATTTTGTAACTTGTACGGGGCTATTTGCAGTTGGAATATTTTTAGTTCCAGCTTTTTCAGCTTCTAACTCAATATTTTGAACCTCTTTAGTGACTTCAGATTTGACCATCTTTTTCTCACCTTCAGAATCTTTAATAGTAGTCACAGTTGTCTTAACCTCAGTTTGTGTGTTTTTATTCTGAGCAACACCACTTAATGTGAATAGTAATGTAAATACTCCTAAAATTGCAGTTTTCATAGTTTTAATTTTTTGTTATTAATATATTACAAAGCTAGAGCAGGAGTTATCCTTATGTCTTATACAATTCATTCTAAATATTATATGTTTCCCATTTATCTGTAATAGAAGTTTCTAGTTAACTAATTGGTTTCCGTTTTAATACTTGAGAAGAATAGAGTATATTTGCACACTTTTAAAATAATCATCATAATGAAAGCAGGAATTGTAGGATTACCAAACGTAGGAAAATCGACTCTTTTTAATTGTTTATCTAATGCAAAAGCGCAAAGTGCTAACTTTCCGTTTTGTACTATAGAACCCAACATTGGTGTGGTAAATGTTCCAGATCCAAGAATTAATCGATTAGAAGAATTGGTTAAACCAGAGCGTGTTCAAATGGCCACTGTAGATATTGTAGATATTGCAGGATTGGTAAAAGGAGCAAGCAAAGGTGAAGGTTTAGGAAATCAATTCCTTGGAAACATTAGAGAGTGTAATGCTATTATTCACGTTTTACGTTGTTTTGATAACGATAACATTGTGCACGTTGATGGAAATGTAAATCCAATTCGTGATAAAGAAACAATAGATATCGAATTACAATTAAAAGATTTAGAAACGGTTGACAAACGTTTAGAGAAAGTTAATCGTGCTGCTAAAACAGGAAATAAAGAAGCACAAGTTGAAAAAGCATTCTTAGATAGAATTCGCGAAGCCTTAATGCAAGCCAAATCTGCTCGTACTGTGCTACCTCAAAATAATGACGAAGTTGAATTAATGGAAGATTTCCAATTAATTACAACTAAACCAGTTTTATATGTTTGTAATGTTGACGAGGCTTCGGCAGTTAATGGAAACAAATATGTAGATCAGGTTCGTGAATTGGTAAAAGATGAGCAAGCGGAAGTAATCATTCTTTCTGTAGGTGCTGAAGCTGATATTACAGAATTAGAAAGCTACGAAGAGCGTCAAGTATTCTTAGAAGATATGGGATTGTCTGAGCCAGGTTCAGCAGTATTAATCCGTGCAGCATACAAATTATTAAAATTACAGACTTATTTCACCGCTGGAGTTAAAGAAGTTCGTGCTTGGACTATCAATGTAGGTGATACAGCTCCAAAAGCAGCTGGTGTGATTCATACTGATTTCGAAAAAGGATTTATCCGTGCCGAAGTAATTGCTTTTGATGATTACTCTAGCTTAGGTTCAGAAGCTAAAGCAAAAGAAGCGGGTAAACTACGTGTGGAAGGTAAAGAATACATTGTAAAAGATGGTGATGTGATGCATTTCCGTTTTAACGTGTAATCGTAATTTATATACATAAGAAAAAGCGAAGCAGAAATGTTTCGCTTTTTTTGTTACTTTTAAGGATAACTAAATCACAACTTATGAAAATCATAGCATTTGCCGGAAGTAATAGTAAAAAATCAATCAACAAAAAATTAGCTACTTATGTGTCGCATTTGTTTGAAAATGCCACAGTGGAAGTTTTAGATTTAAATGATTTTGCTTTACCTGTTTTCGGGGTCGATTTAGAAGCAGAAATTGGTCAGCCCCTATTAGCTAAAGATTTTCTAGACAAATTAGCTAGTGCTGATATTATTGTCATGTCATTAGCTGAAAACAATGGAAGTTATTCAACCGCATTCAAAAACACTTTCGATTGGGCTTCGCGTCAATACAAAGATGTTTTTCAACAAAAACCGATGTTACTCATGGCTACTTCGCCAGGTGGTAGAGGAGGAGCCAGTGTTTTAGAATTGGCTAAAAGCAATTTACCACGATACGGCGCAAATATTCAAGCTGTTTTTTCATTGCCTAGTTTCAACGAAAACTTTGATATTGAACATAATAGAATCTCAAATCCAGAATTGGATAATCAGATTAAAGAGATTGTAGGAAATTTTAGTTTGTAGTTTCGTTTTTTGGCTTGAAAATTGTTTGTTGTCATTGTGAACAACAATATAAAAAGTTAAATATGAAATTAATTAAAAGAATTTTTAAAACTATTAGTTATACTACCTTAGGATTATTTGGCTTTGTTATTTTGTATGTAATTTCGATGATATTAATTTCTAAAATTCCAGTTAATTCAGATGTTTCTCAAGAAAACAAATCAATTGAAATTTTCATTTCTTCCAATGGAGTTCACACAGATGTAATTGTTCCTGTAAAAAACGAGATTAAAGATTGGTCAAAAGATATTCTTTTTGAACATACAAAATCTAAAGACAGTTTAGCCAACTATCTTGGTTTCGGTTGGGGTGACAGAGAATTTTATTTGAACACGCCTGAATGGTCAGATTTGAAGTTGAGTACTGCTTTTAAAGCTGCTTTCAATTTAGGAGATTCAGCCATTCATATCACTTTTTACAATAATTTGAAAGAAGATGAAAGTTGTAAAAAAATCAAAATTTCGGAAGAAGAATATCAAAGATTAACCGCTTTTATTTCAGATAGTTTTCAATTGGATTCTAATGATAAATTACAATGGATCCCGGGTCATAATTATGGAAATCGAGATGCTTTTTACGAAGCAAAAGGAGGTTATAGTTTGTTTTATACTTGTAATACTTGGACCAATAACGCTTTAAAAGCAGCTAATCAAAAAGCATGTTTGTGGGCGGTTCATGATAAAGGGATCTTGTACCATTATAAATAAAAAAGCCACTCAAAACGAGTGGCTTTTTTTAATCCATTATTATTTAGAATCTTAAACCTAATCTAGTATAAAAATAAGCACCGCTGAATCCCATTTGTACAGCGTCCCAGTATCCACCTGCTTCTACCCAGTCATCTTGTTGATCAGGATAAATATTAAGTAAATTGTTCGCCCCTAAAGTTAATTTGAAAGCTTTAGAAATTTTAATCCCTAAAGTTAAATCCGTTACAATTTTAACACCATAAGTGTCGGTTGCAGCTTTCATTTGGTTTGAAAATAATTGCTCTGGAGTTTCTGAAGGGTCAGTTCTGTAATCTTCCGGATCTTCATAAACTTGATAGTCTAATAATTTAACTTCGCTAAATCTAGTAAAGGCAAGACCAGCATCAATCGCTTTGTATGCATAATTTAAATTCAATGCAAATTTGTTTGAAGGAGCAGAAGCTAATAAGAATGCTTTATCACGTTCTCCAAAAAAGGTTTGATTGTCTAAGTTGTTATTTTTAACACTGGTAATTTCCATATCATTGATATTTCCAACGAATGTGGCACCAAATTTAGAATTACCAACGGTTTTTTTCCAAGCTAATACTAAATCTAATCCTTTTGTTTTAGTATCTACTCCATTGGTAAAAAATTGTGCTGAATCGACATTTAAGCCTAAAGAAGTCGCGTCAAAATATCCAGTCAATACAATTCTATCTTTAACGTTAATCATATAACCATCAATAGTTGCGGTAAAATCGCCTTGAGTTACAGTAAAACCTAACGATGCATTTAATGCTTTTTCTTCATTAAGTTTTCCAATTCCAAATGCTTTTGTAACAGGGCTGTCATTTGCAGAAAGTAATACTTCTGTTGCGCCTGAACTGCTAAAGTTAGTAAAACTAGTATTGTAATAAATTTGCGCTAATGAAGGTGCTCTAAATCCTGTGCTTACAGAACCTCTAACATTGATTTTATCTGTAATCTTATATCTAGATGCTAATTTACCGTTTATAGTACTTCCAAAGTCACTATAATTTTCAAAACGTCCTGCTACACTCACTAAAAATTTATCTGTGATATCAAATTCAGTATCTCCATACAATGAAAAATTGCTTCTTCCTTCATTTACTTCATTTTTAGGGCTATAACCCGGAAAACCTTGTGAACCTCCTGGTCTAGGATTTCCAGATATAGGGTCAATTGGAGCAGATTGCGTTGTTGGGTCGGTTATTGGATCCCCATTAGTATCATAAGTAGCATAAGAACCTATTTCACCAGCAAAAATTTTAAATTTCTCATAACGAAACTCAGCTCCAAAGGCAACATTCATTCCTTTTAAAACAGAATCATAATTTTTTGAAAAATCTAAATTTGTTGTGTTTTGACTTAGACTATGTCCTCCAGCATCAAACTCCGTTGGTGATGCACTTTCTAAAGAAGCATTTAAGGTTCCTTCAATTTGATAGTCAAAAATATTTTTACCATAGGTATTACTCAAATCAATTTTCCAACCACTAGTAGTTTTTTTTCTAAAACCGGCAGCTACCGAGTTGTCAATAATATTTGAAGTAATTCTTGGAGTAAACCCTCCTGGATATATTGATTCTACAACCCTCTCACCATCATTTCTGGTAAAAGCGTAGGCATCAGTATCTCTATAATTTCTCCCTCCAAAAGCATAAAACTCGATTTTATCTGAAATTGGAATAGATAAATTTGCCAAAAAGTTGGCACTAAATATTTCAGCCTCTCCAAATCCTTTTCTAAAATCAAATCCAGGACGCAATGTTTTTTCTTTTTTCAAAAATTCTGTGGTAAAATTAGCAAAACCTCCATTTTTACCTATTGGAATACCATAATTTGCAGCTACTTTTATTGAATTACCATCGAAATCTTTGTTTTTTCCAAAAGAATTCCCAAAACCATTTTTATCCAATCTAAAATCGGTAGTATTTGCTGTTCCCATTGGAAATTCACCAGGCGCCTTTGTATAGTAACCACCATAAGTAACCGCTCCGTTTAATTCACTTACATTATCATTTAAAACAATATTGATTACACCTGATATAGCGTCCGATCCATATTGAGCCGCAGCACCGTCACGAAGAATCTCGATTCTTTTAATAGATGAAGCTGGAATAGTATTCAAGTCAGTTCCCGTATTTCCCCTTCCACGTGTTCCAAAAAGATTAATTAACGAAGATTGATGCCTTCTTTTACCATTAATCAACACTAATGTCTGATCAGGTCCCATTCCTCTCAAGGAAGCAGGATCAACGTGATCTGCACCGTCTGAACCTGATTGTTTGGTAGCATTAAAAGATGGGGCAACATATTGAAGCAATTCATTAATTTCAATTTTACCGCTTTGTGTTGTTACATCTTTTACGTTAATAATATCAATTGGAACTGCCGAATTTACAACCGTTCTTTTAGAATTTCTAGAACCTACAGCTTGGACAGTAACTTCTTCTAATTCCTTGTTTTGCTCTTTTTCAATTTCTGTTTCCTGTGAATATCCATAGGAAATGGAAAATAGCATAAGAGGTAAAATAAATTGTTTCTTCATAGTTTTTAGTTTGTTTAATGTTTTAGCGAATTTAACAAAAAAAAGACTATTTATATATTTAACTATAATTTTATAGGATATTGTTTGTTAATATTTTTGTTGAATAGAATCTTGATAACTTTAACTGAACAGTATTTTATATTAAAATCAATTCTATTATATTAGCACACCCGAGGGAGATGCGAAAAGCATAGACCGAACTGAACGTAGTTAAAATCGATTTTTATAAAATGCAAGAGCAAGATCAATATACTGAGGACAATATCCGTTCACTCGACTGGAAAGAACACATCCGTATGCGTCCCGGAATGTACATTGGGAAGTTGGGAGATGGTTCATCACCTGATGATGGTATTTATATTCTTCTGAAAGAGGTTCTCGACAACTGTATCGATGAATTTGTCATGGGCGCTGGAAAAACCATCGAAGTAACCATGAAAGATAAATTGGTTACTGTCCGCGATTACGGACGAGGTATTCCATTAGGAAAAGTCGTTGACGTAGTTTCTAAAATGAACACAGGTGGAAAGTACGATTCTAAAGCGTTTAAGAAATCAGTTGGTTTAAATGGAGTTGGTACTAAAGCAGTGAATGCGCTTTCTAATTATTTCCGAGTAGAATCAGTACGTGACAACCAACAAAAAGCAGCCGAATTCTCTGCAGGAAATCTAACCCTCGAAGAAGATATTATCGAAAGCACAAAGCGCAAAGGAACCAAAGTTTCTTTTATTGCTGACGAAGCCATTTTTAAGCATTACAAATACCGTAATGAGTACATCATTAAGATGCTTAAAAATTATTGTTATCTGAATACAGGACTGACCATCATTTACAACGGTGAAAAGTTTTATTCAGACAATGGTCTAAAAGATTTATTGGAAGAAACTATTTCTGAAGAAGATATGGTGTATCCAATTATTCACTTACTGGGCGATGATATCGAAGTAGCGATAACACACAGTAAAACCCAGTATTCAGAAGAATATTATTCATTTGTTAACGGACAAAATACAACACAGGGAGGAACGCATTTAGGAGCTTTTAGAGAAGCGCTTGTAAAAACCATTAAGGAATTTTACAACAAACCTTTTGAAGCTTCGGATATTCGTAAATCTATTGTTTCTGCTATTGTGGTTAGGGTAGAAGAGCCTGTTTTCGAATCTCAAACCAAAACAAAATTAGGATCTACTGATATGGGACCTAACTCTCCATCGGTAAGAACATTTGTTAATGATTTTATTAAAACCAAATTAGACAATTTCCTTCATAAAAATCCTGAAGTGGCTGATGCTTTGCTGCGTAAGATTTTACAAGCCGAACGCGAACGAAAGGAATTATCAGGCATTCGAAAATTAGCGAAAGACCGTGCTAAAAAAGCCAATTTACACAATAAAAAATTACGGGACTGTCGTGTGCATTTGACTGATGCCAAAAATCCACGAAGCTTAGAAAGTACCCTTTTTATCACCGAGGGAGATTCGGCTTCGGGTTCTATTACTAAATCACGTGATGTGAATACTCAGGCGGTTTTCAGTTTGCGTGGTAAGCCTTTGAATTCGTACGGAATGTCGAAGAAAATCGTTTATGAAAACGAAGAATTCAACTTGCTTCAGGCGGCATTAAACATCGAAGAAAGTATGGAAGATCTGCGTTACAATAATATCGTAATCGCTACCGATGCCGATGTCGATGGAATGCACATCCGTTTGCTGTTAATTACATTTTTCCTGCAGTTTTTTCCTGAAATGATCAAAGAAGGACATTTATATATTTTACAAACACCGCTTTTTAGAATTCGAAACAAGAAAGAAACTATTTATTGCTATTCGGAAGAAGAGCGAAAAGCGGCGATGGAAAAATTGAAGCCAAAACCAGAAATCACCCGATTTAAAGGATTGGGAGAGATTTCTCCTGATGAATTTAAAAATTTTATTGGTGAAACCATCCGATTGGATCCTGTGATGTTGGATAAAGCCACTTCTATTGAAACATTGTTAGAGTTTTATATGGGTAAAAACACACCCGACAGACAAGAATTCATCATCAATAATCTGAAAGTGGAATTGGATGTGATTGAAGAAGCATAAAATTAGTTGTTAATTGAAAAGATACTGAAATAAATTCAGCATAAATGAAAGACGAAGAAGAAGATAACTTAATTCCAGAAAATCCTGAAGAGGAAAATCAATCAGAAGAAAATCAACCTGAAAATGATTCAGATGAAAATGCTGATGAAATCATAAATGTTGACGCCAAATCTTTTGAAGGAGAGCATTTTTACGACCATAACGAAAATCCGGAAGATACTATTACGAAAGTAACAGGAATGTACAAGGATTGGTTTTTGGACTATGCTTCTTATGTGATTTTGGAACGTGCTGTTCCTGCCATTGAAGACGGCTTCAAACCGGTACAACGTCGTATCATGCACTCGCTAAAAGAACTAGACGATGGTCGTTACAATAAAGTAGCGAATGTTGTTGGTCACACCATGCAGTATCATCCTCACGGAGATGCGAGTATTGGTGATGCTATGGTGCAAATTGGCCAGCGTGAATTATTAATCGATTGCCAGGGAAACTGGGGAAATATACTAACAGGAGATAGCGCAGCTGCTTCCCGTTATATTGAAGCCCGTTTGTCTAAATTTGCTTTAGAAGTTCTATATTCTCCAAAGATTACCGATTGGGGTGTTTCTTACGACGGAAGACGTGCTGAACCAAACAACCTTCCCGTAAAATTCCCATTATTATTAGCGTCAGGTGCCGAAGGTATTGCCGTTGGACTTTCCACGAAAGTGTTACCGCACAACTTCAATGAATTAATAGATGCTTCTATAAAAATATTAAAAGGAAAGCCGTTTACGATTTTTCCGGATTTCCAAACAGCAGGTATTGCGGATGTTTCCAATTATAACGACGGATTGCGTGGCGGACGTGTTCGTGTGCGTGCCAAAATTGCTCAATTAGACAAGCAAACTTTAGTGATTACCCAAATTCCGTTTTCAACCAATACGTCAACATTAATTGACAGTATTCTGAAAGCCAACGAAAAAGGGAAAATCAAAATCAAGAAAATTGAAGATAACACCGCGGCGGAAGTGGAGATTCTAATCCATCTTTTTCCAGGGGTTTCTCCAGATAAATCGATTGATGCTTTGTATGCTTTTACAGCCTGCGAAACTTCGGTCGCGCCTTTAGGATGTGTGATTCAGGATAATAAGCCATTGTTTATTGGTGTTTCTGATATGCTTAAAATTTCAACCAATCGTACGGTTCAGTTATTGAAAGCTGAATTGGAAATTCAATTGGAAGAACTAAAAGCAAAATGGCATTTTTCTACGTTAGAAAAGATTTTCATTCGTGAAGAAATGTACATCGATTTCAAATTGTATTCAGACAGGGAATCGCTTTATACTTATATGTACAAACGTTTTGAGCCTTTCAAAAAATCATTCGTTCGAGATATTATTGATGACGATCTGCAAAGACTGACTCAAATTCCAATGATTCGTATTACCCGATTTGATTCGGATAAAGCGGATGATTTTATTTCGAAGTTGGAAGATGAAATGAAAGAAGTACAGCATCATTTAGACAATCTGATTGATTTTGCTGTCGATTATTTCGTCCGATTAAAAGAAAAATACGGAAAAGGCCGTGAGCGTCAAACTGAATTGCGTTCATTCGATACCATTGAAGCTACAAAAGTAGTTTTAAGAAACACGAAGCTTTATGTAAATAAGGAAGAAGGTTTCTTTGGAACAGGTTTGAAGAAGGACGAATACGTTGCGGATTGTTCTGATATTGATGACGTGATTGTGTTTTTGCGTGATGGTCGAATGATGATTTCTAAGGTTGACGATAAGAAATTCATTGGGAAAGACATTATTCATATTGCTGTTTTCGATAAAAACGATAAGCGTACCATTTATAATATGATTTATCGTGATGGAAAATCAGGTTCTTCGTTCATAAAACGTTTCAATGTTTCAGGGGTGACCCGAGATAAAGCGTATGATCTGACTCAGGAAAAACCGGGATCACAGGTATTGTATTTTTCACACAATCCAAATGGAGAAGCGGAAGTCGTTACGATTTTATTGCGTCAGGTGGGAAGTGTGAAAAAATTAAAATGGGACTTAGATTTTGCTGATATTGCGATAAAAGGCCGTGCTTCCAAAGGAAATACAGTTTCTAAATACCCAATCAAGAAAATCGAATTGAAGGAAAAAGGTATTTCTACTTTACGTCCGAGAAAAATTTGGTTTGACGATACCGTTCAACGTTTAAATGTCGATGGAAGAGGGGAGTTGTTGGGCGAATTCAGACCTAATGACCGTTTGCTGATCATCAATCAATCCGGAAAATTAAAAACTATTATTCCCGAATTGACCACACATTTTGATGAAGACATGGTTGTTTTGGAGAAATGGCATCCTAAAAAACCGGTTTCTGCGATTTATTTCGATGGAGAAAAAGAACGCTACTTTATCAAACGTTTTTTAGTCGAAAACGAAAATAAAGAAGAAATCTTCATTACTGAACATGAAAAATCGCAATTAGAAATTGTTTCTACTGATTGGAGACCTGTTGCCGAAGTTGTTTTTGCTAAAACAAAAGGGGTTCAGAAAGAAAATCAAACCATTGACATGGAGCAATTTATAATGATTAAAGGAATTAAAGCTTTAGGTAATCAGTTGACAACTGATAAATTGAAACAAGTCAATTTATTAGAATCTTTGCCTTTTGAGGAACCAGTTGAAGTCATTCCTGAAGAATTAGAAGTTGTTGAAGACAGCACTGAATTAACCGACTATAACATCGAATTAGACGATGACGGTCAGATTACTTTGACTTTAGAATAAAATACTTATAGATTAAAATATAAAGCGATTTTGAGAATATTCAAAATCGCTTTTTTTATGCATGAAATTAAAAACTAAGTTTCGTTCAATGGTTTTTTTTGAACTTTAATCGATTATTTAACAAATTATTGTTAAGTAAAATATAAAAATGATAATTTAGACTTAAGATTTTTAATACACCACTTATTTAAAAATCAAATACTTGCACAATTCATGTGTATTTAATTCTTTCCGAAATTTAAATTTTTCCTTCATTTTCAATGGACGAAGTAAGATCATGTCTGAATTTTACATCTTCTCATTATTTGTATCATTTCACGCGATACCAATCAAACAAATACTAATCTAAAATCAAACATATGGGAAATAATTATTTTACTCGAAAATCTATTGTAACCGCAATAGTTACTTTATTCACAGTTTTAGGAGTTTTCGGGCAAGCAACTTTAGTCTCCGATGAACCCGATTATGCTCCTGGATCAACAGCTACTTTTACAGGTAATGGATTTCAACCAGGTGAATTTGTTAAAATGCAGGTGCTTCATGCTGATGACACCCCAAACACAGGTTTAGATCACGAGGTCTGGTATGTAACTGCCAGCGTATTTGGTAGTTTTGTCACAACATGGCATGTTTGTGAAGATGACTGTTTAGGTTCTACCTTACGTGCTTATGCAGATGGACAAAGTAGTGGTTTGCAGGCTTATGTTGAATTTACAGATGGTAATGTCAGATTTAATACGACTGGATTGCCAACTGGGATTAATGTAACAGTAAATTATTCATATCCTGTTTCAAATACAGGAAGTGTGACTTTTAGTACATCAGGCTCAGGAAACAGTAGTAATATTGTGGTGCCCAACGGAACAAATTTTACTTATACTTTTCCTTCAACAATAAGTAATGGAAGTGACACTTATTTACTCACTCCAACTGGTTCTCAATCAGCAACCATTGCAAATGGTCAGAATACATTTACAGGAACCTATGCACTTCAAGGAGGTTCAGGTGGACTTACAGTCTCTGCACCATTATGTGCTCAAGGAGGATTATTTACGATTAATTACACTCCGGAATCGGGATCAAGCGTAAGTGAAACACGAACTACCCCTTTTTCTTTTATAGTTAAAAAAAATACTGCTTATTCTATTAGTTCAATTGCTTCGGCAGTCAATGGGAATAACTATACTGGGTCATCAACCATAAACGGAGTAACTCCAAATACAAATGGTTTTATTAGTTTGCTAACCTTGACGTATAGCGATACACAAAATCCTTCTATAGTAAATCTACCAAATAATATTAGCGTCAATAACATTTCTGGTTCCTGTGGAGCAGTGGTGACTTGGACAGAACCAACTTCTAACGATAATTGCTCAGGTCATAGCGTTTCTCAAACGAATGGTTTGGCAAATGGAGGATTGTTCCCAGTGGGTACAAGTGTTGTGGAATATACCGCTTTAGATGCAGCAGGTAATGATGTATCTGCTTCTTTTAGTGTAACAGTAAATGATACCGAAGATCCTTCGATAGTCGGTCTTCCTACAGATATTACTCTAAGCAATGATTTAGGCGCATGTGGAGCAGTGGTGACTTGGACGGAACCAACTTCTAATGATAATTGTGCAGGTCATAGCGTTTCTCAAACGAATGGTTTGGCAAATGGAGCATTGTTTCCTGTAGGTACAAGTGTTGTGGAATATACGGCTTTAGATGCAGCAGGTAATGATGTATCGGCTTCTTTTAGTGTAACAGTAAACGATACCGAAGATCCTTCGATAGTCAATCTTCCAACAGACATTATCGTGAGCAATGACTCAGGCGCATGTGGAGCGTTGGTGACTTGGACAGAACCAACTTCTAACGATAATTGTGCAGGTCATAGCGTTTCTCAAACAAATGGTTTGGCAAATGGAGGATTGTTTCCAGTGGGTACAAGTGTTGTGGAATATACCGCTTTAGATGCAGCAGGTAATGATGTATCGGCTTCGTTCAATGTAACAGTAAATGATACTGAAAAACCAACATGGAGTACAATACTAGGCTCATTAAACAGAACATTATATTGTGGTCAAAATTCAGTATTAGCAAACGCTCAAGCGCTTATACCAAGCGCTACGGATAATTGCCCAGGAATAGTTACATTAAACAAAACTGCCGGGACATTTATACCAAGTGCAACAGGTGGAAGTTATACCAATACATGGACGGCAACTGATGCAAGTGGAAATATAGCATTAGATGTATTTACGCAAGTAATAACTATAAATAATTTCACTATTGATGCAAGTGCAAGTTCTACGCCAGTTGCTTTAGGATCTACAGCTATACTACAAGCTACAGTAACGCCAATAATAGCTGGGGTTACAGTTGATTTTTATTTAGATGGTGTTTTAAAAGGTTCTTCCAATACAAATGCTTCAGGTTTAGCTACTTTTTCGGTAAGTGGGTTAACTGCAGATGTTTATGCTGTAAAAGCAGTAGCTAATAATGGTTGTTCAGAATCGAATGCTTATTTAGTAGTATACGATCCTAATGGCGGTTTTGTTACTGGTGGAGGTTGGTATATGTCGCCAACAGGTGCTTATGTTTCTAATCCAACTCTTACTGGAAAAGCAAATTTCGGATTTGTTGCCAAATACAAAAAAGGAAGCACACAAGTTGAAGGAAATACAGAGTTCCAATTTCAATCAGGTGATATTAACTTCAAAAGTACAACACACAATTCAATGTCTTTGGTTATAGCTGGAGCTCAAGCCATTTATAAAGGAGTAGGTACAATTAATAATGTATCTGGTTATAGTTTTATGGTATCGGCAATTGATGGTGATATGAAAACAAATCCAGTTTCGGATAAATTCAGAATTAAAATATGGAATACTTCATCTGGAGCAATTGTATATGACAATCAATTGGGTCAATTAGAAAATGTAGAAGCAACTACCGCACTTGGTGGAGGTTCTATTGTGATACATCAAGCTAAGAAAAATGCTAAAGAAGGCAGCCCTGATATTGTAGTTGATAAGGATATTCACCATGCATTTAATATTAAAGCCTATCCAAATCCATCTAGTCAATATTTCAATCTGAATATAGAAGGGAATGAAGGTGATGAAGCAGAAGTAATCATTTACAATATGAATGGTATGTTAATGCATCAGTTTAAAGAAAAAGTAAATCAAGAATTCCAAATGGGTCAAAATTGGGCCAGAGGAATGTACATGGTTCAAATCAAAAAAGGTGATGAAGTTAAAACCATCAAACTTTTAAAAGACAATTAACAATAGACTTACAAATAAAAAAAGCGCTCCAACCGGAGCGCTTTTTTTTATTTGATTTAGTTTGTTACATCAGAGTCTTCTAATTTATTATCAATAATTTTATTATTGTGAAGCTTAACAGGATTCTTCGCTTTCTTCATTCGTAAATTCAGGAATTCGACTAACAATGAGAAGAAAATCGAGAAGTACAAATATCCTTTTGGAATACTATGAATTTCTTCACCACCAAAGAATTTAAAGTGTGCCATATGAGAACCTTCAGCTAATAACATCACCCCAATTAAAATTAAGAATGACAATCCAAGAATTTGAATGGTTGGGTGTTCGTTAACGAATTTACTTACCGGTCCGGCAAAAATCATCATAATCGCAATCGAAATAACAATCGATAAAATCATAATTCCCAATGCACCATCGTAACCAAAACCACCTTGAGAAGGGTCTTTCATACTAATTAAACCTACAGCTGTTAAAATACTATCAAAAGAGAATACCAAGTTTAAAACCGCAATTTGTACAATCGCTGCTGATAAGGTATTACTAGCTTTACCACCTTCAGAATCTTCTTCTCCTTCTAGTTTATGATGAATTTCAGAAACCGATTTGTACAATAAAAATAAACCACCACCAAAAATAATGATACTTTGTCCCGTCACACCAGCGCTAAAAAAGCCCCAGTCTAAATGGAATAAAACATCTTGTAAACTCAAAACCCATGTGATTCCAAAAAGCAATACGATTCTAAAAGCCATAGCTAATAAAAGTCCAATTCTTCTCGCTTTTGGCTGATCTTCGGCTTTTAGTTTTCCTGATACGATCGATAAGAAAACAATGTTGTCGATACCAAGAATGATTTCAAGAAAAGTTAAGGTTAATAAGGCAATCCAAGCATCTGGGTTGAGTAAAAGTTCCATTTTTTGTTTGTTTTAGTTAAAATTATCGGTTGTTAAACGTAAGCTAGTCGATTTTTGTTACAGTTCCTTTTTGTTTTTTTGCTTCTCCCACAAAAGAATATTCAAAAGTATAACCTTTTTTAGTGGTACTAATTATTTTCATGCTTATGGCTTTTTTCTCCAACATGTTCTTCGGATGCAATTTTTCTAAAATAAACTCACAATTGTTTATCCAGCGCACTGAAGCAGTATCTGTTTTTCCTTCGAAAGTTTCAATTTGAAGATTTTCGGTTCTTTCAAAAGTAGATATTTTTTTTACACTATCAATTTCCTGAATAAACTCAAATTTACCGGTTTTAAAATCTTTACAGTTTCTTTCTTGGTTGTAGCAAGAAAGTAGAAGTATAAATAAAGGAAGAGTTATTACTTTTTTCATTTTCTAGGAGCTATTTGCTTCGCCAGTTCGCTGACGCTCGTGTCCTGCTTTCGCCTTTATCTTTTTTAAGGATATGCCTTCGCTGTCGCTACGGCAATCCTTAAAAAAGGATGTCGGCTCTATCAGGGCTATTTGAGTTTATTTAATTCGTCATCAGTAAAATGCTTGATTGTTTTTTCTTTAGAAAACTTATCCGCATTGTAATCATTTGATTTGTTTTTCGGAATGGACAGACTGTTCCAATCACTTTTCTTCAACATTTTGGCATAAAAAACAATTTGGCCAATATGATAAGGGTAGTGCGCCAGTTGCCTATTTATAGCATCCATTGCTGTTTGACCTTCGTTTCTAATGTAGATAATTTGTGACAATTGCTCAGGTTGTAATGCGTTAATGGCATTAAAAAAACAATCCCAACCTTTATTCCATGTTTTTAGCAATTCTTCTTTCGATTGGAAAGAAGCTTCGAATTCCGCATCACGATCACGCCATTCTTTTTCACCATCAGTGGTTAGGAAATCAGTCCAACGTGAAAGCATGTTTCCAGACATGTGTTTTACAATTGCAGCTATAGAATTTGTATCTTCATTTACCGAAATAAAAAGCTGTTCGGCTTCTAGTTGCTCTATTGCTTTTTCAGCTATTGTTTTATAATAGAGCATTTGCTTTTTTACACTTTCTAAGTATACGTTATTTGTTTCCATCGAACATACTGTTTAAAATGGTTTTTAACCCTTTGAATGTTAAATATATGGCAAAAAAAGAAATCACAATCCCAACTGCTAAAACTAAATAATGCCAAACATTATCTTTGTTCATAAAAGCATTATAAATGATTGAAGGGCCAATAAAATATAATGGTAAAGCCCATGCGATGAATTTTATTCCTTTCGTTAAAATATCTTTGTTTGTATTCATTATGATTTGTAATTATCGACCGCTTTTCGGACGTTACCGTATTTTTTTAGCAGGATTTCTGCTTCTTCGTAACTCACATTAATTTCACTCATAATCATTTTCACGCCACGATCAATCAATTTAACATTACTCAATTGCATGTCAACCATTTTGTTTCCTTTGACTTTACCGAGTTGAATCATGGTGGCTGTAGAAATCATATTCAGGACCAATTTCTGAGCAGTTCCAGCTTTCATTCTCGAACTTCCAGTAACAAATTCAGGTCCAACAACCACTTCAATAGGTAATTTTGCGGTTTGTGCTAACGGGCTTCCTTGATTGCAGGTAATGCAGCCAGTTATAATATTATTTTCGTTGCATTTTTCTAATCCGCCAATCACATAAGGTGTAGTTCCCGAAGCAGCAATACCAATCACGACATCATTCGAATTGATATTCCATTCTGATAAGTCTTTCCAAGCTTGGTTTTTGTCGTCTTCGGCAAATTCGACCGCTTTACGAATGGCAACATCACCACCGGCAATGATCCCAATCACCATATCAAACGGAACGCCAAAAGTAGGAGGGCATTCAGAAGCGTCTACAATACCTAATCGTCCAGAAGTTCCAGCACCAATGTAAAACAAGCGTCCACCTTTTTTCATTTGCTCCACCACTTTAGAAACAACAATTTCTATTTGTGGTAAGGCATGTTCAATAGCTAATGGGACAGTTTTGTCTTCATTATTGATATTTGACAATAAATCGTGAACCGACATTTTTTCTAAATGTTCGTATTTTGAAGATTGTTCTGTGGTTTTGGTGAAGGTCATTTTTTTAGTGTTGCAAAGTGACAAAGGTTCAAAGTTACAAAGTTTAATTGAAATTGTTATTGAAATTGATTATTGCTATTCAGTCGCGTGAGGGATAGAAGTGGAAATCCTTTTTACGTCAGTTTGAGTGTTCGCGCTAGCGAATGTATCGAGAATGAGTAAAAAGATTGTAACGAATAGCCCGACCCTTGTGGTCACGCCCAAATTACACAAAACACGCCAATCCAATTCCTAAAATAATCATCGAAATTTTAGCAATGTTGAATTTATGTCCTTCACTGCTTTCAAAAATAATAGTCGATGAAATATGAAATAAAATCCCAATAACAACCGCTGTAATTTCTGTGTAATATTGATTTAAAACAGGAAAACTATCCGATACCAAAGTTCCTAACGGTGTCATGATGGCAAAGGTTAACATGAATAGGAATAAAGCGACTTTATTCAACTCAGCATTCAGGAAAAAAGTAGTCAAAATGATAGCAATGGGTAAGTGGTGAATCGCAATTCCCAGGGCTAAATCGTGATGATGTCCAACAGGGAAACCTTCTAAAAGTGCGTGTAAACACAAACTAATGAAAAGCGCCCATGGAATATGAGCCATTTTATCGTGACCGTGCACATGACCGTGTTCGGCACCTTTGGAGAAAAACTCGAGTATAATTTGGAACAAAATCCCAATCATAATGTAGATTCCAACACTATGATTATGACTTTCGTAAATCTCCGGAAGCAAATGAATAACGGTTAGCGATAACAGAAACGAACCGCTAAAAGCCAATAGTAATTTTAATTTTTTCTTTCCTTTTGGCTTTAATAGTAAGGCAATAGCATATCCTAAAAGTACCGAAAGTAGGGGTAAAATATAATTCATTATTTAAAAATCATAATTAAACGTTCCGATTCGTTTTTAAAGAATTTCTTGAGTTTGTAGTCTCCAAAAATATCCAAAAGATAAATATCGGCTTTTTCCATCATAGTTTCAAAATCAGATAGCCTTAAAGCCTGAACTTTTTCTTTAAAATGGAATTTTTCACCTTGGTCTTCAAAATCAATTTCTTTGCAAATATGATTGTCTTTTACGTAACGTTTGATGTGAAAGTCAATGCCATCAACGGTTTTCACTTCTTCCGGAACTAAATTATTGATAACATAATCGGCATTTAGGAAATCAATTACTGCAAAACCATATTCAGTTAAACTGTCTTTAATAGCAGATAATGTTTTGAAATTGTCTTCGTCATTATCAAAATATCCAAAACTCGTAAATAAGTTAAAAACTGCATCGTATTTCTCATCAAAAGGAACACGCATGTCGTGCACTTTGAAATGCAATTTTTCGTTACTTGATTTTGAAGCTTCAGCTATGCTATTTTCAGATAAATCGGTACCAGTAACATCATAACCTAATTCGTTTAAATAAATTGAATGACGTCCTTTTCCACAAGCTAAGTCTAATATTTTAGCCTCTTCAGGAAGATTTAAATAATGTGTTAGATTATCCATAAAAACTTGAGCTTCGGCATCGTTTCTATCTTTGTATAAAATGTGGTAATAAGGAGAATTAAACCAAGAGGCAAACCAGTTTTCGGCTGAGGATTGTTGGTCGTTAGTTTGTGGATTATGCTTTTCTGACATTATAAAAGTTCAAGTAGATTCTATTCTTGCAAATTTAATGTATTTTTGCAGAAAAATTACACAGAGATTCATAGAGTTTTATTGAGATTCTCAAAGTTGTAAGTTTATTAATTTTAGCATTGTAATTGAATATTGCAATTGTCATTGATATTGAAAATGGGAAATTTTAAAATGATTGCCAAAACTTTTTTTGGTTTCGAAGAAATATTAGCAAAAGAACTACAATTATTAGGCGCTCAGGATGTGGAAATTGGCACGAGAATGGTCAGTTTTGTGGGTGATAAAGGATTTATGTACAAAGCCAATTTATCATTGAGAACTGCGCTTAAAATATTAAAACCAATTTATTATTTCAGAGCGACTAACGAGCAAAGTTTATACAAAGGTATTCAAGGAATTGACTGGTCACAATATTTAAGTACCAGAACAACTTTTGTCATTGATACTACAGTGCATTCGGATAATTTTAAGCACACACAATTTGTGGCTCAAAAAAGTAAAGATGCGATTGTAGATCAGTTTAAAGCAAAATTTGGAGAAAGACCAAGTGTAGAAAAAGATTTCCCGGATTTACGTATTAACATTCATATTGATAGAGACCAATGTTCGGTTTCATTAGACAGTTCAGGGGCTTCATTGCACCAACGTGGATACAAAACCGCTACTAATATTGCACCAATAAACGAAGTTTTAGCAGCTGGAATGTTGTTACTTTCAGGTTGGGAAGGACAAGGTGATTTTATGGATCCCATGTGTGGTTCAGGAACTATTTTGGCAGAAGCAGCGATGATTGCTTGTAATATTCCGGCAAATATCAATCGTAAAGAATTTGCTTTCGAAAAATGGAACGATTGGGATAACGAATTGTTTGACCAAATCATGAATTCATTAATGAAGAAAGTTAAAGAGTTTCATTACACTATTAAAGGATACGACAAAGCACCAAGTGCCGTTCAGAAAGCGAAAGACAATATCAGAAACGCTAATTTGGATGAATATGTAACGATTTCAGAGCAAAACTTTTTTGATAGTGCCAAAGAAAATCAAGGGCCGTTGCATATGGTTTTTAATCCGCCTTATGGAGAAAGACTAGACATTCATTTGGAACGTTTTTACAGAGAAATAGGGGATACCTTGAAGCAAAGTTACCCAAATACAAATGCTTGGTTTATTACAGCAAATTTAGAAGCCTTAAAATATGTAGGATTGAAACCTTCGCGTAAAATCAAACTTTTTAACGGAAGTTTAGAAGCACGATTGGTGAAATACGAAATGTATGAAGGAAGTAAGAGAACAAAATTTCAAGTAAATAATACTGATAACGAGTAATAGCATAGTCATGTCAAAGAAAACAAAAGCATTCGTTTATAACTTCATTGGGTTTGCCATAATCTTTTTTGGAGTGCGATATTTAGTTGGAGAGTACACTAATTTAAAAGGGTATTGGATACCTATTACAGCGTTTGTTGTAGGAACACTTTTAGCACCAAAATTTCAAACCGTTCAAACGAAAGACGGAGAGAAATTATTTATGAAATGGTTGTTTATGAAAGGATTTCAGGAGATAAAATAATTATCACATGATGGTTGTTATGAATCGTTAAATAACTATTTCATCACAAGTATATTCTTCTATTGTGGCACCTTGGTCTCCAGATATGAATTTAAATTGAGTTCCAGGCTCTAAATTTTCAAAATCATCATACCCTCCACTACCTAAATCCTGAAACTCAAAAATCTAAAATGTTTTGGAAATATTCCAACAACCCAATCATTTGTTGCATTAAGTTATTGAATTCTCCTCTTTGTGTTTAACTTACCAATAACGGTTTACAAGTTTGCGCTGTGTGGATTTTCGTAGAAGGGTTTCCCGGCAAAACAAATGTTTATTAGGAAACCCTAACACTCAATTTATGATATTGCCCACATAGAGCAAACTTGCTGTCATAAACCGTTTTTCTTTTTGGATTTATAATTATTGTTCTGTTAACAACTGATTGGCAACTAATAAAGTAGCCATCTTGTTGAAATCGTTGAACCATCTGTGTGAATTGCCAGGAGCATTACCATCAAATATAAAATGCATGTATGTATTGCCATCCATCAACGCTGACAAGGTATTACTCAATACTTGTTGTATTTGAGGTGAACCGATAAGCTGTTTTATTGAAGGAATGCTGGAAGCTTCCAGCAACCCACGCATAAAAATACCAGTCCCGGAAAAATAATCTCCAGGATCATACATAAATGGTGTTCCCGGAGGTGGACCCGGTTGATGATCCCTGTCCAAATTAAGATTGCACCATGGTATAATAACATCAGTATGTGCAAGATAATTACCAAGCGCATAATTGAATACCCCATTAATTACAAATGAAATTAAATTCAATGTAGCTTCTTGTTGTGCACCGTTTTGTTTATAATACAGCTCGGTTAATGCGCACAGCATTAATCCCTGGTCGCCAGTCCATATCAGATTGGGGTTATATCCGTTAACCGTACTACCATTTTTATAAATGCTAACACGCTCTCGAAACAATCCTGCATTTTTATCCAATTGGCAAAACAACTTTTGCTCCGGTTGGAGTGCTGTAGGAGAAGATAAACCCATCCAATTGCTATAAAAAAGTGTCATTTCGTCCACTTCGGTCTGTGTGCCCAAACCTGCCTGATTAAGTGTTCGTTGAGTTAACATATAAAACAAACCATTGATGACAGAGTCTTGAAAAGGTCCTAGCCCAGCACTAAACGGGTTATAAGAGGCAGGTGTTGGTTTCATTGGGGCTTGCCAGCATCCAATATTCCAAACCGGTTCAGCATCTTGTACAATTTGTTCCCAACCCTGACCTGGATTGCTCACCGCCATTTCCTTAGCATAGTTATAAGCTTTAAATGTTCCTACATATCCCGATTCATCCATCGGCAAGTAAGGAACTTTTCCTGTTTTTACAAATTCAAAAGTCTGCTTGCATATTATTTTAAAGTTATTTTGCAATATTGGATCTGAACCAAAGAGATTACTGTATTTTGGACTATATACTTTTGCTGTAGAATTTCCCCACCATGCCCAATCATCATACCATTCCCCTTGCTTCTGATTGGTTGTGTAACAAGTTGCCGCTGCATTTAAAAACTTTCGGCCTTCGTCATACGGCACAATTCCTTGTTGTCCGGCCAGATTTAAAAAATCAATCATACTGTCTAAAATACATCCCAAGATCCAATACCCTTCATTGCTCGGTGCAGTAAAATTTGGTCTTAGGTTTAGGTAGCATTTATATGCTTCATTCAAAGAGGTTGATGTGGTCATTTCTTTTAATTTGTTTTCTGTTTCCATAGTTATTTATTTATTGTTAATATTTACGATATCTTTAAACGTATAGCTTCCGCTTTGATTCTGTTTTTGTAAATTATTTTTGGAACTTATAGGAGAACGTCTCCAAAGCAGAGTCTAGAGGAATTCTTTAGGGTAAAAAAAGAAATGACTGTATGGGTATTTGCATACAGAATTACAAATTAAAGTTAATGTTATTCTGCACTTAGTATTTACGGTTTTTCCGTAAAAAAAATAAAATTTAGAAAGGAAGTTGCAAGGTTGAGTTGTAACATTTGTAATTTATTTCAAATGTTAGAGGGTAGTAGTAAATATCAGAAAATCAGGAGTAGGAATCCAAAAAAGATATCTAAATAAAAAAATCCAAATTCAAACATAAAGTTGAATTTGGATTTTTTTATTTTCTAGACTTATACAAAGGAATAAAATAACTAATAGTGTAATTAAATCCTACTCCAAACTTTCCGTCGTATGTTCGGTTAAACCCAGGGATGTAAAGATTGTCAAAGTTTTCCGGTTTTTTTTCAGCAACCAAATAATTCAGTCTGAAACTAAAGCCAACATATAAATTATTGATTACTTCGGCTTTAATTCCTGCCACGACTTCAGCCCAATGAGCTGATAATCCATCGTACTTAGTTTCTGCCGTAACGGGAGGAGTTACTGGAAAATAAGTGGACGTATTGTATATTTTATAACTGTTTAATTCTTGACTAAATGAACTTACTCCATATCTTAAACCAATATGAATCATGTTTTCCATATCCAACCAGTTTTCATACGAATTATGATCGAAACCTACTTTAAAATAAGTCCCTTTAGTAGTAAAATTTACTCGGTCGTCATCAACTGTTTTATTTTCGTTTCCTATTTCTCCAGCGATGTACATTTTTCGTGTTAATCGATAATCACCTACAATTTCCAACCCTTTATAATCTTTCTCATAAAAGGTTCGTGCTAATTTAGATAAATCGACACCAACACGTAGACCATATCGTTGTGGCTTTGCAGTAATTGTATCCGTTTTTTTATCCTGAGCTAAAACACCTAAAGATAAAAACAGGAGGACAATACTAAAAGAAAATTTTAACATGAACTTCATCTTCATTTAAAATATTATATTGTTGAATATCAATTTGCTGAATCCATTCACTTGAATCAGAATTTAATATAATTCCATTAGGATTATTTAATGTAAAAGCAGTTTTATAGCCACAAGCTCTAGATATAAAAACATCATTATGTGTGTAATTAATATCTAGTTTGTCTTCATTTCTTAGCGATAATATTGGATTGTTTGAATCTAAAATGAAATTAAATTTTGTGATATCATCCGTTACTTTTAATGGAATTTCAACTTTACTCACACCATTAAAATTTAAAGTATCCGTTAATCCTTCAGCAACAATAGCTAAATTAGTAACCGTCTTTTTTAAAGTTGGATTATTATTGTCATAAAACTCAACAATCATTCTAGGTGTTGTTGGCGTTCCATCTTCACATATGTCATCCTTTTCGCAGTTCCATAAAGAAAATGCGGTTACTAAGACAATTGAAGCTAAAATTAATTTTTTCATTGAAATTAATTATCGTTTTTCCAAAAGTACAACATTTTCTACGTGATGCGTTTGCGGGAACATATCTACTGGTCGCACACGAGTGACTTTGTACATTTCGTCCATTAACGCCAAGTCACGTGCTTGTGTCGCCGAATTACAGCTCACATACACTACTTTTTCCGGAGCAATGTTCAAGATTTGTTTCACAACATCCGCATGCATTCCGTCACGTGGTGGGTCGGTAATAATCACATCTGGATGTCCGTGTGTTTTGATGAAACTTTCGTTGAAAACATTTTTCATATCACCAACAAAGAACTCACAATTCGTAATATTATTACGTTTTGCGTTTTCTTTCGCATCGGCAATGGCTTCTGGAACAGCTTCTACACCAATTACTTTCTTCGCTTGTTTAGAAACGAATTGTGCAATAGTTCCTGTTCCTGTATATAAATCGTAAACCAGTTCATTTCCTGTTAATCCAGCAAAATCACGTGTTATTTTGTATAATTCGTAAGCTTGTTCCGAATTGGTTTGGTAGAAAGATTTGGCATTGATGCTAAAATTCAAGCCTTCCATTTCTTCCAAAATGTAATCACGACCTTTGAATAATTTTACGTCTTGATCGTAAATGGTATCATTTGGCTTACCATTGATGACATATTGTAAAGAAGTAATTTGAGGAAATGTTTCCGCCAAATGATTCAAAATCAATTCACGCTGTGGTTTGTTTTCTTCAAAAAATTGAATCAATACCATGATTTCACCTGTTGAAGTAGTACGAATCATTAATGTTCGCAATAATCCTTCGTGATTTCTAGGATTGAAAAAAGGCAAGTCATTTTCGATAGCAAAACGACGAATTTCGTTACGAATCGCATTCGATGGATCTTCTTGTAAATGACATTTCGTGATATCTAAAATTTTGTCCCACATTTTAGGAATATGGAAACCTAAAGCATTTTTATCGTCAAAATCCTGATCGCTTTTAATTTCGGCTTCGGTCATCCAACGTGCGTTAGAAAACCCAAATTCCATTTTATTTCTGTAGAAAAACTGCTTCTCAGAACCTAAAATGGGTTCAAATTCCGGCATTTCAATTTTTCCAATACGTTTTAAGTTGTTGTAAACTTCGTTATTCTTATAGAACAACTGTTGTTCATACTTCATATTCTGCCATTTGCAGCCACCACAAACACCAAAGTGCTCGCAAACAGGTTCTGTTCTGTGTTCAGAATATTCGTGAAAATTGATTGCTTTTCCTTCATAATACGCTTTACGCTTCTTGAAAGTTTGCACATCAACGACATCGCCAGGCACGACATTCGAAATAAAAATTACTTTACCATCAGGAGCTTTCGCCACCGAAACGCCTTTTGCACCCGCATCAAGGACTTTTACCGTATCAAAAACGATTTTATCTGTATTCTTTCTTCCCATGGGGCAAAAATAAGGATTGTTGGTTGGATTTGATAAATTATTTTACATTTATACCAAATTTCAAAGATAAAATGAAAACACACCTTGCTCTTCTTCGCGGAATCAATGTTTCCGGACATAATATGATTAAAATGGAGGCATTGAAAAGTGCCTTGGAAAATATTGGTTTTCAAAATGTGCAAACCTACATCCAATCAGGGAATGTATTTGTCGATTCGGAAGAAGAAAACGGACCAAGTGTTGGTTTTACTATTAAACAAGAAATTTTTAAAGTGTTTGGTCATGATGTACCAACGATAGTAATCGGCAAAGAAGATTTGGAAGTTTGTTTTAAAAACAATCTGTATTTAAAAGAAAAGGAAATAGATACTAAGAAATTATATGTCGCTTTTATTTCCAAAGAATTGAATGCTTCAGCATTAAACGAATTAAAGATTAGTCAATTTAAACCCGATGAAGCCAGTATTGACAGTAGCCGAATTTACATTAAATACGATGTCGGTGCAGGAAAAACAAGATTAGATCAAAAGTATATAGAGAAGAAATTAAATGTAACGGCAACCATTCGCAACTGGAATACAGTGACTAACTTGCTGAAAATTTACGAAGAAAGAGAGTAAGAAATCTGCTAAAAAATCTCTTTTATTTTATACTTTTGTCAAAACTATGGATGATTTCTCTCCACAAGAAGGAATTGAGATTATAAAATCAATAAAATTATCACTAATGTCAGTATTAGAAAAATTGAGTTCAGCCGAAGTAATTGCTTTAGAAGACAAATACGGAGCGCATAATTACCACCCACTTCCAGTTGTTTTAAGTAAAGGAGAAGGAGTTTATGTTTGGGATGTAGAAGGAAAAAAGTATTACGATTTCTTGTCGGCTTATTCGGCAGTAAATCAAGGACATTGTCATCCAAAAATTGTGGGTGCCATGATGGAACAAGCGCAAACGTTAACATTGACTTCAAGAGCTTTTTACAATGATAAATTAGGAGTTTACGAAGAATTTGTAACCAAATATTTTGGTTTTGATAAAGTTTTACCAATGAATACTGGTGCTGAAGCTGTTGAAACAGCTTTGAAACTATGTAGAAAATGGGCTTATGAGAAAAAAGGAATCAGTGAAAATGAAGCACAAATTATTGTTTGTGACGGAAATTTCCACGGAAGAACGACAACTATCATTTCATTCTCAAACGATGAAAATGCGCGTAAAAACTTTGGACCTTACACTGCAGGATTTATCAAAATCGCTTACGATGATTTAGACGCTTTGGAAAAAGCGATTACTTCTTCAAAAAATATCGCTGGATTTTTAGTAGAGCCTATACAAGGTGAAGCAGGAGTTTATGTACCTTCTGAAGGTTATTTGACAAAAGCTAAAGCGCTTTGTGAAGCCAACAACGTTTTATTTATTGCTGACGAAGTACAAACAGGAATTGCACGTACTGGAAAATTATTAGCGGTAAATCACGAAAATGTACAACCGGATATTTTAATTTTAGGTAAAGCATTATCTGGTGGAGCGTATCCAGTATCAGCAGTTTTAGCCAACGATGCTGTTATGAATGTCATTAAGCCTGGGCAACACGGTTCTACTTTTGGTGGAAACCCAATTGCTGCTGCAGTTGCTATTGCTGCACTAGAAGTGGTTACAGATGAAAAATTAGCGGAAAACGCTGAAAAATTAGGAATTCTTTTCCGTTCAGAATTAGACAAATACATTCAAACTTCAAACATTGCAACTTTAGTTCGAGGTAAAGGATTGTTGAATGCTGTTGTCATTAACGATACTGAAGAAAGTGACACGGCTTGGAATATTTGTATGGCATTGCGGGACAACGGATTGCTAGCAAAACCAACACACGGAAACATTATTCGTTTTGCACCACCATTAGTAATGAATGAAGAGCAATTGCTAGATTGCGTTTCGATAATTATTAAGACTTTGAAGCAATTCGAAAAGTAATAAAAATAAAAAATCCGCTGTAAAGCGGATTTTTTTTTATCAATATAGATGAGATTATTGCCCTAATAACTCTCTCATTTTTTCTTGCATTAATTCTGGATCCTGCATAGTCTCAAGTCCAAAAGTAGCAAACATCCATATGATGTAAATTAAATAAATGGCATTTAATACAATTCCAATTATAGCTAGAATTTTACCCGTATTTAAATTTTTATAATCAGTGTACAATTCAGGGTTGGCCGCATATAAAGCGATGTCTTTTTGAGCAAGAAATAATGCTACAATTCCTAAAATTAAACCTATTCCATAGCAGCAACAAGTTATAATTGATGCGATTCCTAAAATAAGTATAAGAGTTGCATTGGGTAATTTTTTTTGTTCCGTTGTTTGTTCCATTGTTTGTTTAGTTTTTAAAGGTTAGTTTGTTTATAAATATAGGAAACAACCATAATCACAGCGTTTAATACAGCGAGAATAATCATTGTTTTATGGTAATTTCTTGATTTATCAATAAAATGAAGACTTGCAACAATAAAAAAAATTAGTGTTGTATAAATTGGTGGAAACATATAAAAAGCTTCTTTATATTCTCCTTTAAGAATCAGTACTAAAGCCCTTTGCGCTCCACAGCCTAAACATTCTACTCCAAAGATAGATTTGTTTATGCAAGGAATCATGTAGTCATTTATATCCATAAACAATTTTACAAAAAATAATTATCATTTTCAAAAGAAAGAATACTTTAAAGTTTCTATTTTTGAAGTAAATCTAATTTTATGAAAATTAAAAATCTTTATACCATTGCAATGATTATTATTGCAGGTGTTTTGGTTTGGGAACAAACTAAATCAAGTCCAAATATTTGGGTTCAAATTATAGGTATCGTTTTGTTTTTTTATGGAATGATGAAATTGAGTCGAAAAGTTACTAGTAAGAATCCAGAAAACGAAGAATAATGTTTGCAAAAGGTGATAAAGTTTCGGTACTCGACGATGCTATAAATGGCATTGTTGTAAAAGTGAATGGTAAGATCATTACAATTGAAACCGAAGATGGTTTTGATTTGAATTTTAATGAATCAGAATTAATTATAATTGAATCTTCTGGTGATTTTCTGAACAATATTGCTAAAACCAATTTTTCATCTGTAGCAAAAGAAAAAGAGATTCCAAAAGCTCGAAGTTTTGTCAAAGAAAAGAAATCGAAAAAAGAAGATTTTGTTCTCGAAATCGATTTGCATATCGAAAAGTTAGTCCCAAATAAACGAGGGATGAGCAATTATGATATTTTGACAATTCAAACAGAAACAGTTAAACGTCAGATGGATTTTGCGCAAAGAAACCGAATTCCAAAAGTGGTTTTCATTCACGGAGTAGGTGAAGGGGTTTTAAAAGCCGAATTGGACTTTTTATTAGGTCGCTACGACAATGTAACATTTCAAGATGCTAATTACCAGAAATATGGATTAGGCGCTACTGAAGTTTATTTTATTCAGAAAAAAAACAGCCTGTAGTTACAAATTGGTGTAATATTCGCCAAAAACATAATCTCCATCCGGATTCGGACTATAATACTGAATTCCTTTTCTGAAAGTAGTTTTGTACAAATAAATGGTATGTTTAAAAATATTCGGATCTATAGTAGCTTCAGTCACCACTTTAATTACACCGCTCACATCAACAACTCCATTGTCAGCAACCCATTCTTCGGTCAATGATGGAGTAGCAGGAGTAATGGCTGAACAAAAGTAATTATAATTTAAGCTTCCACTATAAACTCTATAGGTTACTTTATTTGTTGTGTTGTCAATTAATCTCGTTCTTGGAGATCCAGCAGGAGTTACTTCATTTGCAAATAGAGTTGGATCTATATCTAAAAGCAGTGCATTTGATATATTGTATTTAAAAATCAAATTATTGTTATCACACTCTTGTGTAGCTACCGAATCATAACTGAAGTTTAAATCCACAACATTCGTTCTATGATTTCCAAAAACATAATTGTCATAGACTACCTGTTTATCTGGTGCTACAAAAGTGATATTTTTAAAAGCAACAGTATGGTTGTATGCAATTACTTTAGTAGGATCTGTTGTGTCAAAAATCTTAGTGGATGTTATTTCAACAGTTCCGCCAGAAGCAACCCATTCTTCTTGTACTGAAATGGTTGGTGTTCCGCAAATATTACTAGTATTTGTATCGCTACTGTATTTTCTGTACACTACCGAAGTTGAACCGCCAATTGTTATCACTCTTGGTGTTCCTGCAGTGGTTTCTTCATTGGGAAAATTAGTTTCGGGAGTAGTTACAATTAAAGCTTCTTGTCCATTTATTTTGTATAAAACATTCGATGTAGCACATTTTTGTACCGTTGTGTTTTCAAAATTGAAAGTATCTGTAATTAGATCTCCATCATCACAACCTGTTAATGCTAAAAAACATATAAATAATGCTAAGAAATATTTCATTTGTATCGAATTTTAAACAAAAATACTATTTTTAAATTTTAATACAAGTTATTATTATATTTGGACTGAACTAACAAAACAATTATGACTCAAACTTCTCAACCAAATCAAACCACAAAACCTTTAATAATCATTGTCGCGTTATTTTTCATCTTCGGATTTGTAACATGGGCCAACGGTACTTTAATTCCATTTTTCAAACTTTCCTTTGGTTTATCTAATACACAAGCTTTTTTTGTGACTTTTGCATCCTATATAGCTTATTTCTTTTTAGCATTACCATCATCATGGATTTTGAAACAATTGGGATTTAAAAACGGAATTATAACCGGATTATTCATATTGGGCCTAGGTTCTTTGGTTTTTATACCTGCTGCACAATCTAATTCTTTTCCTTTGTTTTTAGCTGGTATTTTTATCCAAGGTGCTGCTTTGGCTTTATTGCAAACGGCAGCAAATCCATATTTAATTATTATTGGTCCTATTGAAAGTGCTGCAAAACGTATCAGTATTGCTGGTATTTGCAACAAATTTGCCGGAATGATTGTTCCAGTTATTATGGGTTCCTTATTTTTAAAAAATGCGGCAGAAATCGAAAAAAAGATTGCAGCAGCAACAGGAATTGAAAAAGAAAATATATTAGCTGACGTTTTAAATAGAGTAAACACACCATACATTGTCTTAGCAATTATTTTCTGTGCTTTTGCAATAGTAGTAAAATACACTAACTTACCAGAGGTTGAAGTGGAAGAAGATATCATCGATGAAACTAAAGGTGAAGTGATTAAACATCAATCTATCTTTCAATTTCCACATTTATTCTTAGGTGCCTTTTGCATTTTCGTTTACGTTGCAGCAGAAGTAATGGCCGGTGATATTATTGGAGTTTATGGAAAAGCATTAGGTATTGCTCCAGATACTGCTAAATACTTAACTTCATTGACTTTGTTTAGTATGTTAATTGGTTATGTAGTAGGGATCTTTACGATACCAAAATACATTTCTCAACAAAATGCATTGCGTATTTGTGCCATTTTAGGAATTGTATTTTGCACTTTAGCGTTTTTAACAGCTAGTTCTCAACTGTCAGTTATTTTTATCGCTTTATTAGGTTTATCTAACTCTTTAATGTGGCCAGCTATATTTCCACTGGGAATTAGTCATTTGGGGAAATTTACAAAAACAGGTTCAGCTATTATGATTATGGGTATTGCCGGTGGAGCTATTTGGCCTTTACTTTATGGTTTTTTAAGTGATTTGCCTGAGCATGGTGGATTAGGTGTTCCTTTTCACATTGCTTTTTATATCGCTATATTGCCATGTTATTTGTATATTTTATTTTTTGCTATTAAGGGACATAAAATTGGAGTTGAACATAAAATGTAATTATTTATTATCAAGTGAAAAAGTAATTAAGAAAAGTCTTAAATAAATATTAATTAAAAATTCAGAGAAAGGTATTTTAGTACTTTTACTCTGAATTTTTTTTAAACTCCATTTATGAGATTCCTTTCTATAAAACTCTTCCTATTTTACTTGATGTTTGTTACTTCTTTTGGACAAACTCAGAAAGAGATTTACAATCAAAGTTTACAGGCCTATCAAAAGAAAGACTTTGTAGAATTCCTAAAATTAACCCAAAAATTAGACAATGCGAGACCTTCGCATCCTACGTATTCCTATAATTTAGCGTGCGCATTGGCTTTAAATGGAAAGACTGAAGAAGCCATTTCAGCTTTAGAAAAATGCCTCTTGATGAATGATAAAATCAATTTTGAAGATGAAAGTGATTTGGCATCTCTTAAGAATTCTGAAGAATATCAAAAATTAGCTGAATTAAAATCAAAATTAAATACTACTATTTCTAGTTCAGTAAAACAAGTTTCATTATCCGAAAAATCATTGCATCCAGAAGGATTATTGTACTTGAGTAAATCTAAAACCTGGTTAGTGGCCAGCATTCGAAACCGTAAAATCGTTTCGTTTGATGGCAATACAGGACAATACACTGATTGGTTTACTGATAAAAATTTACTGTCTGTTTTTGCGATCAAAACGGATAAAAAAGAAAAAGTGTTATGGGTTTCAACTTCTGTAATGCCTGAAATGAAAGGCTATAACAAGAGTTTAGATGGGCGATCAGAAATTTTAAAAATTGACATTAAAACAAAGAAAGTTTTACAACGTTTTCCTTTGCAAGGGAATCATGTTTTGGGAGATTTGGTAGTTACTAAAAGCGGGGATGTTTATATTTCAGATAGTGGGGAGGCGACTATTTTTAAAATTTCCAACGATAAAATGTCGGTTTGGATGGATTTAAAAAGTGAAGCCTTTAACCTGCAAGGACTGACATTCAATGAAGAAGAATCACAATTGTTTATTGCCGATTATTTAAAAGGTATTTTAAAAATTTCGGTGCAGAATCCAAGTGAAAGAAATTGGTTGGAATTTCCAAACGAAACTACTGTCAAAGGTATTGATGGTTTGCTTTGGTATAAAAACTCTCTGGTTGCTATTCATAACGGCGTAAAACCCATACGAATTATACAATATACATTGAATCAAAACAATGAAATAGCTGGCTTTAAAGTGTTAGATCACAATCGTCCGGAATTTGACGAGCCGGCTCTTGGTACAATTTCCAATGGGCAGTTGTATTTCTTTTCCAACTCACCTTGGAAAGGCTATGACAAGAATTTTGAGTTAGACGAGACTAAGTTTGATCATCCAACGTTATATAGCAATTCCTTAACCGAATAATTTTATGCAGTTCAATAAATACTACTTATCAGCCTTATCATCGTTTTTTATTTGGGGCTTTTTTAGTTTGGCATTAAAACCGTTGCATGATTATGCTTCGTTAGATATTCTTTTTTACCGTGTTTTTTATGCGACAGCTTTGTTAATGATAATCAATTTATTCTTCAGAAAGGAAAAGCTTAAAAAGGATATTCAGGTATTTAAAAACTTAAGAAAAGAAGAAAAATATAAAACCTTTTTTCTTACTGTTTTAGGCGGGTTTTTGCTAATATTTAATTGGTTTTTATTCATGTATGCCGTGAATCACGTGAGTTTGAAGTCGGCGTCATTTGCCTATTTAATATGTCCTATTATCACTACGATTTTAGCTTTTTTTATATTGAAAGAGCAATTGAGTAAATGGCAGTGGTTTTCGGTGGTTCTATGTTTGATTAGTTGCGGGATTTTATCTTATGGAGACATAACTGAGTTGATTTACAGCTTGGTAATAGCAGTTACATTTGCTTTGTATTTAGTAAGTCAAAGAAAAAACAACCAGTTCGATCGATTTGTAGTGTTGACAGTTCAAATGGTCATTGCATCTTTAGTTATTATACCTTTTTTTCCTTTTTACAGTGGAGAAACACCTTCAGAATCCTTGTTTTATATTTTGATGATTGTAATTGTGGTGCTTTTTACCATTATTCCGTTGTTTTTGAATTTGTATGCATTAAAAGGCATGAATTCGTCGGCTGTAGGAATCTTGATGTACACCAATCCTTTGATTAACTTTCTGTTAGCTATTTTTTACTTTCATGAAGCCATCAATCAGGTTCAAATTATTTCGTATTCTTTGATTTTAATTTCCGTAGTAATTTTTAACGAAAGGTTTTTGTTCGGCTCAAAAAAGCAGAAACAAATAGTATAATTATGAAATCATATAGTATGTTGAGATTGTTTAGTCTTTTCGGGTTCTTATTGCTATTGGCACCTTTTTATGACAGCTGTAATAGCAAAGGCATGAAAGAAAATGCTGTTGAAGTTCCTGTTGAAGAGATCTCACCTTTAGTAGAAACCGATACAATTTCTAAAGGTAATGTGTTGATTGATAAAGATACTATCAATAATGAAATAATAAGTGAACCGACATTTTTTGAAAAAGGGTATAAATTTATTGATGATAGTGATACTGAAAATGCGTTTGAATTGGCTTATTGGTCAAAAAATATAATTGAAGCTTTTTTAGAAAGTTCTTTTAATGAATTTTTGAAGTCATGCAAGGAAGGTATTTTAAAAAGGGAATTTTGCGGTTTAGCAATGATTATCAGTTCTCTTTGTTTTTTAATTATAACAGTGAATACTTTTATGATTTTACTTTTATCAAATTTTAGGAGGTTTCGATTCATTTGCAAATTATCGCTTATTAACTTAACATGTATTTTAATTTTCTTTATTTGCGTTAGTTTTCTTCCTTTTTTTGAAACTTATAAGCAAATCAAATGGGGTTACTACACTTTTATCATAATGCAAGTCTTTATTTTGCTTATTTCCAGAAACTTACTTGAGAAACCCGAATCAAACTAGCCCTGATTGCTTCGCCAGTTCACCACGTTCGTGTGAGCCGATATCCTTTGTGAAGTATGAACAAAGATAAAGGCAAAAGAAGGAAACAGCTCCTGAAAATGACACCTTGTCATACAATTTTCCGACAATTTAATTAAAAACTGACAATTTACTGCTGTCAGGTGTCTTGGCACAATCATTGACTTATCGACTTCGAGTTGTTAAAATGAATATACAATAAATTAAATATATTAAAAATGGGTAAAATAATCGGAATTGACTTAGGTACGACGAACTCTTGTGTTTCTGTAATGGAAGGAAATGAGGCAGTAGTTATTCCTAATGCTGAAGGAAAAAGAACAACACCATCGATCATTGCATTTGTGGAAGGTGGCGAAATTAAAGTGGGTGATCCTGCAAAAAGACAAGCAGTAACTAATCCAACTAAAACGGTTGCTTCTATCAAACGTTTTATGGGACACACTTTTTCTGAAACTACTGGTGAAGCAAAAAGAGTTCCATATTCTGTAGTTAAAGGAGATAACAATACTCCACGTGTGGATATTGACGGTCGTTTATATACAGCACAAGAATTGTCAGCTATGACACTTCAAAAAATGAAAAAAACAGCTGAAGACTATTTAGGTCAAACAGTTACAGAAGCAGTTATTACTGTTCCTGCTTACTTTAATGATGCACAACGTCAAGCGACTAAAGAAGCTGGTGAGATTGCAGGTCTTAAAGTAATGCGTATCATCAATGAGCCAACTGCTGCGGCATTAGCTTACGGATTAGATAAAAAAGGAGTAGATCAAAAAATTGCTGTATACGATTTAGGTGGAGGTACTTTTGATATTTCTATCCTTGAATTAGGTGATGGTGTATTTGAAGTATTATCTACAAATGGAGATACTCACTTAGGTGGAGATGATTTTGACCAAACAATCATTGACTGGTTGGCAGATGAATTCAAAGCTGAAGAAGGAATTGACTTGCGTCTTGACCCAATGTCATTACAAAGAATTAAAGAAGCTGCTGAAAAAGCTAAAATCGAGTTGTCATCTTCTGCTGAAACAGAAATCAACTTGCCTTACGTTACAGCTACAGCTTCAGGACCTAAGCACTTAGTAAAAAAATTATCAAGAGCTAAATTTGAGCAATTGTCTGATACTTTAGTAAAACGTTCTATGGAACCAGTTGCTAAAGCATTAAAAGATGCAGGTTTATCTACATCTGACATTGACGAAGTGATCCTTGTAGGAGGTTCAACTCGTATGCCAAGAATCGCTGACGAAGTAGAAAAATTCTTTGGTAAAAAAGCTTCTAAAGGAGTTAACCCTGATGAAGTAGTAGCTATTGGAGCTGCTATTCAAGGTGGAGTTTTATCTGGAGATGTTAAAGATGTATTGTTATTAGACGTTACGCCTTTATCTTTAGGTATCGAAACTATGGGTGGTGTTTTGACAAAATTAATTGAGTCAAATACAACTATTCCAACTAAAAAATCTCAAGTTTTCTCTACAGCGGCAGATTCTCAACCAACAGTTGAAATTCACGTATTACAAGGAGACAGAGCAATGGCTGTAGATAACAAAACTATTGGTCGTTTCCACTTAGATGGTATTCCACCAGCACCAAGAGGTGTTCCACAAATTGAAGTAACTTTTGATATTGATGCTAATGGTATCATCAAAGTTTCTGCAACTGACAAAGGAACTGGTAAATCTCATGACATTCGTATCGAAGCTTCTTCTGGATTAACAGCTGAAGAAATCGAAAGAATGAAAAAAGATGCTGAAGCAAATGCTGACTCTGACAGAATCGCTAGAGAAAGAGTTGAAAAATTGAACGAAGCTGATGGAATGATTTTCCAAACTGAAAGCCAATTGAAAGAGTTAGGTGATAAATTAACTGACGCTAACAAAACAGCTATCGAGTATGCTTTAACTGAATTAAGAATGGCTCACTCTACGCAAGATTTAGGGGCAATTCAGACAGCTTTAGATAATATCAATGCTGCTTGGAAAACTGCAACTGAAGCTATGTATGCTCAAGGTGAACAAGGTCAACAAGCTGCACAACCACAAGGTGATGCGCAAGGAGATCAAGTACAAGATGTTGATTACGAAGAAGTAAAATAATATTTCTGAGTTATAATGAAAAACCACGCTGCAAGGCGTGGTTTTTTTATGCTTAAAAATTAAAATAATTACTTAATAGCAATCACTGAAATTTCAATATTTACATTTTTTGGCAATGTTGCTACTTGAACAGTTTCACGAGCAGGAGCAATGGCCTCGTTAAAATACTTTCCATAAACAGCATTGATTCTTGCAAAATCACCCATGTTCATAATGAATATAGTCGCTTTAACTACATTGTCAAATGTCATTCCAACTTCATCAAGCAAAGCTTTTAAGTTTTGCATTACTTGTTCAGTTTCTACTTCGATAGAATCTAAAACTAATTCACCTGTAGCAGGATTTGACGCAATTTGACCTGAAGTGTATAAAGTGTCGTTAACCAAAACTGCTTGGCTATAAGGACCAATAGGAGCAGGGGCTTTGTCTGTAAAAATTATTTTTTTCATTCGTATTGTTTTTATGTTACTTCCACGAAAGTGGAAATCTATTTAATTTTTAAAGGATGATAACTATACTATAATCGTTTATCTGGAACATTTCGTTTGTCCCATTTAATGTCGCTTAATACCGATGAACTTATTCCTATAAAGAAATACCAAGAGGCTCTTTCTCCAATTGGATTCCAGTTAAAATCCATTCTCCAACTTAACAAATCTCTTTCAAAACGCAATTGTGTATAAGTAACACCTTTTTGCACAAAATCATATCCTGACGAAACTCCAGCTTTCCATTTTGGTGAAATATCGATATTACCAGAAAACATTAATGAACTTTGAGATATTTCTTTCTCTCTGTTATTATTGGTATAAGTGAGTGAATAAGCCAAACGTAAATCCCACGGGAGTTTTGTATTATAGAAACCAGAAAATTTATCATCTTCATCATCTTTTCCAAATTGACTTTCCCTACGATCGCTGAAATCCGTTGTTGATCCAAATAAATCATCTTCACGACCACCACTACGCATCCCACGATTGTTAAAAGAGTTGTTTTCGTTTTCTTTTCCTGCCTTTTGTTCCTTGTTAGATAATGAATAATTAATAGTCATATTAGCACTTGTCATTCTAAACAAACTTCCATTATTGTCAATGTTAAACATGTCTAATGTTTTCCCATTTGCATCTATAGCATAAGGATTTAAGGTCATTCCAAAATTAACATTCATTTTATCCTTAAACAGGTTAGTACCTCCACTTACTCTTAATGGAGACCATTTTAAAGAGTCTGCATCGATATTGTATGCAGTTGAAAAATTTAAGTTATTTAGTAACATTATTTTTTTAGGTTCCACTTTCGTTGAATCAGCATCACGAACTTTTGCCTCAAAAGTATTATTTAAAGAGAAATTTAAAGCATTACTTCTACTATTGTTTGGCCCACCAAAAATTCCATCTTCAAAACGAGTGTAAGTATCCATTTTTCCACTTCCATCGGAGGCATAAGTATCGTAATATCTTTCAAAACTTGGCGCATAAGAATATCCAACGCTAGGACGCATAACATGTCTTATCGCTTGAACTTTTTTATCTTTACTAATATTAAATGTTCCGTAAATAGTGGTTCCAATACTACTTGTAAAATCGTATGTCCTAAAAGCATCAAAACCTGATTTTTCAATATCTTCCACTTTGTTTAAATTGGCGTTATATCTTTTTTCTATAGTTTTTAGATACCATGTTTCAAGATAATTTGAAGAAGCGGTAACACTAAAATATTTAAATACTTTAAAATTAGTACTTAATGGAATTGAGTGTTGCAAACCATTTTTAGCATCTCTAAACATTTGAGGTTTAAAAAATAAAGAATCTACTGTGTTAATTCGATTTTCGCCACGCAAGCTATAATTGAAGTTTATATTTTTAATAAATCCTTTCTTGGTTCCATTTTTAGGTGCAAAAGGAAAAACTCTGTCTACACTGGCTTGCAATGTAGGCAATGTCATATTAATAACCCCCGTATTTGTATTTTGTGAATGAGAAGCCGTTAAAGACATGTTTACCTGTGGAACTGTATTGAACGTTTTTGAATAGGATATTGACGAGCTTAATGTATTATTCAAAAAGTTGGCATTATTTACTTGATTGAATGAGTTTTGATAATATTTTTGACTTCCTAAGTTTACTGAAGCAGAGAATCTTGAATTTGGAGTTGCTTTAAGATCTGGAGCGTGGCTCCATTGAATGTTATATAAATTTGTTTTTGCGTAACCTGGCAAACCACGTTCACCAGTAATTTGGTTTTCATATCTAAAATTAAGATTACCTCTAAACTTATAACGCTTTGCGTAATTTGTTTCTGCTCTAAAAGCGTAACTCCCATTGGTATAATAGTCACCTAACAAAGCCAAATCATATTTATTACTCAAGGCAAAATAATACCCTCCATTTTGTAAAAAATAACCTTGTGCATTAGTATCTCCGAAAGTTGGAATAATAATACCTGAGGTGCTTTCGTCAGTCATTGGAAAAAACGCAAAGGGAACCCCAATAGGAGTAGGAACATTAGCAATGACCATATTAGTTAAACCAGCCACCACTTTTTTCTTAGGTACTAATTTTATCTTACGAGCTAAAAAATAATATTCGGGATCTTCAAGGTTTTTAGAAGTAGTAAAACGAGCATTTTTAATAAAATAAACTGAATCATTTTCTCTTTTGGTAATTTCTCCTTTTACTTTAAATTCTCCTTGATCTGTTCGGGAATTCCAAATTAAAGCTTTTCTAGTCTTAAAATTAAATCGAATTGAATCAGGCTCAACAACATTCTCCCCTTGTTTAAAAACAGGATATTGCGTGTAAATTCCAGCAGAATCTTTAATTCTTCCAGCATAAATCTCGTCTTTATCGTAGTCAATAACAATTACTCCCGCTTTTAGTTCAATATCTTTATAATAAACTTCTGCTTCGTTATATAATGTGGTTTGCTTCTTCTTTTGACTTATTTTGACATAATCTTTTGACTTATATTTGATTTGTCCATCAAGAAATGCTTTCTTTTTCTTGATTGTATCTTTTTTTATCGTATCATTACTTTTAACAAGATTTTTCGGCGATAAATTAATACTATCTTGTTGTTTTTCAGCAGGTATTGAAATGCTTTTTTTAGATAACTCTTGCGAATATAAATTTGAACTTCCAAGAGTTAATAAAATTGATGATAAAACGATATGAAATAAGTTTGTATGCAACGCTATAAATACTATTTTTGTAAAAATATGGCTTAATTTTTGAAGTGACAAACTTACATCTATTTTTAAAAAAAATTAAGCATTTAATAAAATTATAACCTTTAAGGCCATTATAAAAAATACAAGTATGAGATTTACATTAAAATTTAAAGAAGTTCTTTTACTATTAACATTAGTATTTGTTACATCATTATCGGCTCAAACTAATGGTAAATTTAAAGTCGTTTTAGATGCAGGTCACGGAGCTCACGATTTTGGTGCAGTTTATCATGGCTATGTAGAAAAAAATATTGCGCTTGGAGTAGTACTTAAAGTGGGTAAGATTTTAGAATCTGATCCAAACATACAAGTGCTTTACACTCGTAAAGACGACACCTTTGTAGATTTAGTGGAAAGAGCAAATATTGCCAATAGAGCCGATGCTAATTTTTTTGTTTCTATTCACTGTAATGCCAATGTGAACCAAGAAGCATTTGGTGCCGAAACATATGTAATGGGACTTTCTAAGAGCGCCTCAAGTTTAGCAGTCGCTAAAAAAGAGAATGCCGTAATTACATTAGAAGACAATTATAAAACAAAATACTCTGGGTATAATCCCAATTCACCTGAATCACTTATTAGTGCAACATTAGCACAAGAAGAATATTTAGATCAAAGTATAGAATTAGCCAGTAGAATTGAAGATAATTTTGACGTAAAATTAAATCGTAAAGTGCGTGGTGTAAAACAAGCGCCTTTTATGGTATTGCACAAAGCCTTCATGCCAAGAGTACTTATCGAAATGGGATTCATCTCAAACAAAGATGAGGGTGCTTACTTAAATTCAGAAGAAGGACAACAAAATATTGCTAAAACCATAGCTGATGCTATCTTTAGAATGAAAGTAGAACATTTTGGAGGTACAATGCCTGTTATTGAAATTCAAAAATCAGAAAGACCAGTAAAAACGGACACAACTCCTAAAACAGAAGTGAAAACACCTATTAAAAAAGACACCCCTAAAGTTGCAGAAGTAAAAGCATTAGAAGTTAACAAACCAATATTTAAAATTCAATTAAAAGCAAGTAAAGAAAAGATAGATACAATTCCTTCTAACTTTAACGGATTAAATAAAATTTCAGCCGTATTTGAAGGTGAATATTACAAATACATGTACGGAGAAACTAATGATTATGAAATTTCGAAAAAGCAATTAGCTGAAGCTAAAACAAGAGGTTATGATTCTTCTTTTATTGTAGCCTTTAAAAACGGGTCGAAAATCAGTTTGAACGAAGCTTTAAAGAATAAGTAATTACTGAATAGAAATTATTAAATTTGTTAAAACATTTTATTTTGAAAATAACAAGAGAAATTAAAACCGCCGTATTAGTAATTGCATCCATTTTATTATTTATTTGGGGATACAGCTTCTTAAAAGGAAGCGATTTGTTTACTGACTATAAAACACTTTACGTTAAGTATGCAAATGTTGAAGGATTAGTAAATTCGGCACCAGTAACCATTAACGGATTGACAATTGGTAAAGTAAATTCGATTAAATTACTTAAGGATTACACCACTGTTGTTGAATTACAAATAAAAAACGGTTATGAATTTCCAAAATCAAGTATTGCCGAAATATATTCGCCAGGACCGTTAGGCGGACGACAAATTGGAATTGTTCCAGGACTAAATGATAATTCAGTCATTGCTGATGGTGATTATTTAAAATCGGCAAACAAATTAGGATTAACTGAAGCACTAGGTGATAAATTAGAACCTCTTCAAGTAAAATTGGATAAAGTTTTAGTAAATGCAGATGCGCTTTTAAGCAATGTAAACAATGTTTTAGATGCTAATACACAAGCAAATCTAAAAAATGCCATTAATGAATTGAATAAAACCCTAGCTAATTTCTCTAAAGTGTCTTCTAATTTCGATCAGATTTTAGTTGATAATAAAGCTAAATTAGGAAATGCTGTTACTAACCTTGATAAGACAACTCAAAATTTTGCTAAAATTTCTGATGATTTAGAAAAAGCGCAATTGGGTGAAACTGTAAAATCATTAGATGCCACATTATCTAATGTCAATAAAATGTTGGCTGACATGCAATCGGGCAAAGGAACAATGGGTAAACTGATGAAAGATGAAACGATGTATAACAATCTTTCAAAAGCCTCAAAAGAATTGGAATTATTGTTACAAGACGTAAGATTACACCCAACACGTTATGTAAATGTATCGTTTTTTGGAAAAAAAGAAAAACCATACAAAAATCCGGAAGAAGTTCAAAAATAAACAAGATTAAGAATCAAAAACCAAATTAACCATTATGAATATTTTAAGTAGCATTGTATTTTTAATCATTCTGACAGTAGGAGTAGGTTTCTTTGCAAAAAATGTGAAGAAAATTATTCGTAATATTAAATTAGGAACCAATGTAAATCGTTCAGATAATGCTTCTGAAAGATGGAAAAATATGGCTCTTGTAGCCTTAGGTCAAAAGAAAATGTTTGCCCGTCCTATACCGGCAGTTCTTCACTTTGCTTTATATGCTGCTTTTGTAATCACACAAATTGAATTGCTGGAAATACTAGTCGATGGAATTTTTGGTTCTCATCGCTTTTTTAAATCGGGTTTAGGAGGGTTTTATACTTTTATAATCAGTTTTATAGAGGTTTTATCTCTATTAGCATTAGTAGCAACAGTCGCTTTCTTAGCACGTCGAAATTTATTGAAACTTCCACGTTTAAATAAAGCGGAATTATTAGGTTGGCCTATGAAAGATGCTAATTTAATCTTAATAATGGAGATTATTTTAGTTTGTTGCATCTTTACAATGAATGGTACTGATGAAGTATTATACAACATGGGTAAATCACATTTTGAAGGTCAAGGTACTTTTGGTTTTTCAGTATCTCAGTATTTAGGTCCGGCTTTATTCGGATCACTTAGTGAAGGAACATTACAAGTTTTGGAAAGAGTAGGATGGTGGGGTCATTTTATGATGGTGATGGCTTTC
>JASLID010000013.1 GCA_030153045.1 Flavobacterium sp. | reverse complement strand
TTGCTTTGAGTAGTGCGGTTTCAGGAACTACTTTTTCATGGACGGTTGTTCAAACCAATGTTTCAGGTGCGAGTAATGGAAGTGGAAGCAGTATTGCTCAAGCTTTAACGGCAACAAGTGCTGTAGCGGGAACGGCAGTGTACACTATTACACCAACTGCTAATAGTTGTTCTGGAACTCCAATCACGGTTACCATTACTGTTCAAGCCAGTACTGTTGGTGGAGCAGTCACCGTTTCGGGAGTTGGCGTTACGCCAGTAGTGAACTTTGCAACAGTTTGTTATTCAGCTCCGGGAACAGGGACATTATATTTGAGTGGTCATGTTGGTACAGTGCTTAGATGGGAAAAAACAATTGATGGAGGAATAACATGGACAACAATAGCTGGTACTGCTAATCTAACATCTTATAATTATTCAGGTTTAACAATAACTACCATTTTTAGAGCAGTTATTCAAAACAGCACTTGTGCAATCCTTTTCTCCACAGGATCGATAATAAATGTTATTCCGAATGTGAAGCCTAATCCTGTAGTAGCTACGCCATCGACAATTTGCGTGGGTCAATCGTCTCTGATAACCTCAATAAGCGGTTATGCAACTAGTCAGAACGTTCAAAATGGAGGTGCATTTAACTTTGCTAATCCAGCTGGTTGGTTGGTTGATGGATTGAAAAATCAATTGAATGCAGGCGCTAGTAATACAGATCCAGGACCTTTTCAGTTAAGTGCTTCAAATGGTGGGACTTATTCAGGAATAAACTATACATCAGATAACAAGTTTGCAATTGCAAATGGCCCTTTCGATTCAAAATTAGAAACTCCTGAGTTTAGTACTCTGGGGCTTTCAACAGCAACTTTGGAATGCAATCATGCTTTCAATCTGAAAGCTGGAGCATGGGTTAAAATTGAAATTTCAGTAAATGGCGGGGCTTATGTAACATTAATAACTTATAACGGAGCTGCGACCAGAACACCATATAATAATTTTCCTTTGGAAACGATTAATTTGAACACTTATATCGGTCAGCCTAAAGTAAGATTGAGATTCAATTATCATGGAATTGGTGACAGTTCATGGGCGATAGATAATATAAAAATTCCCGATGCTCCTGTTAATTTAACGACTCAGTGGACTTGGACCGATTCTTTTGGTACTCATACGGCTTCTACAGCAGACATAACGGTTTCTCCTATTGAAACTACAACTTATGCCGTTACATCTATCTTAAATGGATGTGTGAGTTCTGGGTCTGCGGGGACTACCTATGTTACGGTTACGGTTAATCCAAGACCAACAGCTAACATTGGTCCTTCAAGGACTGTTTGCAATGGAAATTCCACTTCTTTTAGCGTGAATCTTACAGGAACCCCACCATGGTCATTGACGTATTCTGATGGGACAGTATCAACAACTGTGAATGGAATAATGAGTAGTCCTTATAATTTCAGTTCACCGAGTCTTTCCTCAAATAAAATATATTCAATAACAGCTTTGTCAGATGTTAATTGTGTTTCAAGTGTCCCGGACTTAATGGGTTCAGCAAACGTAACCGTATTAAATGGAGTTCCTGGGAAATGGATTGGAGATCAAAGCACCGATTGGTTTGACTGTTTGAACTGGGAAGGAGGTGTGCCAAACAGCAGTACCGACGTAATCATTCTTTCATCAGCGCCAAGAATGCCTATCATAGATGTTGCTTCATCTTTTGCAGCAGCACAAGGAAATACAGCTTATGCCAACGATTTAATTATTGGAAGTAATGCATCGGTTTTAATGTTAACAAATTCTGTACTTCAAATTAGTGGTGATTGGAAAAATAGCGGAGCTTTTAATTGTGGGACAGGAACGGTGGTATTTAGTGGTTCAACTTTAAATCAAGTACAAACAATTAATACAGGGATAAAATCAAACGAATGTTTTAATAATTTAACCCTTAACTGCTCAAATGGCGCCAAAGGAATTAGTTTGCCCAATGATTTTGAATTGTTGGTAAACAATCATTTATCACTCTTAAGTGGAGATGTTAGATTGGTGGGAGAAGCCCAGCTTGTGCAACTCGGGACAACAGCGAACCCAGTTGGAGGTTCAGGCAAATTATTAAGAGATCAGCAAGGCACAAAAAGCAGTCGCCATTATAATTATTGGTCATCTCCTGTAAGTGCAGATAATGTGAATTATTCTATTGCAGGTGTCATGAGGGATGGGTCAGATGTAGTGACAAATCCTTTCAGTCCAACGGGTATTATTTTTGGAGATGGTAATAATTTTGCTGATGGACCAGCAACAAATCCTATTAAAATTAGCAACCGATGGTTGTATAAATACACTTCTTCAGCAGCTGGTTATAATGGATGGATTAGCATTGGAAATTCAGGAAATATTAAAGCAGGTGAAGGATATACGATGAAAGGTGTAGATGGGACAGTCGCTGTTGCAACAGCACAAAACTATGTGTTTATTGGAAAACCTAATAATGCAAATATTAATCTTAATCTTTCGGCTGGACAAAGCTATTTGGTTGGAAATCCTTATCCATCAGCTCTTGATGCAGATGAGTTTATTAAAGATAACATCAAAGATGGCGGAGGAAGAGCGGCAACGAATATTTTCAATGGAGTACTTTATTTCTGGGATCATTTTGGAGGCTATTCACACTTTTTAACAGATTATGTGGGAGGTTATGCAACGTATTCATTAATGGGTGGTGTAGTGGCTGTTTCTAACGATCCGTTAACAGCAAATACAGGAGCAAGTGGTTCTAAAGTTCCCAAAAAATACGTGCCAGTGGGACAAGGCTTTTTTATTAATGCTATTGTTGATCCTACAGTAACAACTAATAATCCCAACTTAACAAGTATAACAGGAGGAACAGTTGTATTTAAAAATAGTCAAAGAACTTTTGCTAGAGAATCTGGAGGCAATTCCGTTTTCATGAGAAATTCATCTAATGCTGAGGCTTCTGAAGATAATCGACAAAAAGTTAGGTTGCAATTTATTTCGCCATCAGGAACTTACAGACAATTGTTAGTAGGAACCGATGAGAATGCAACAAGCAACTTCGATTTAGGTTTTGACGCTCCTATGATTGATGTAAAACCAGAAGATATGTATTGGGATCTTGGTAACGAAAAATTAATCATTCAAGCGGTTTCAGATTTTGGTGCCCAACAGCAAATTCCTTTTGTATTAAAAGTCGATGTTCAGGGACAAAGCATTATCAAAATAGCTTCGCTAGAAAACATTCCAGAAAACAAAGAAATTTACATTCATGATCAACTAACAGGAATGAGTCATAATTTGAGAAATGGTGATTTTGCAATAACGTTAGATAGAGGTGAATATAAAAACAGATTCTCAATGCGTTTTGTTAATCAGACGTTAAGTACCAGCGAAAACAATATGACTGATGGATTGAATGTTTATTATAGTGAGGATGACAATTCAATTGCTATTTTAAATAATAAATGGAATATAAAGAAAGTTTATTTGTTTAATATTTTAGGTCAGCTTTCAGACCAGCATTCGATTGATAATCCAACTCAAAAAGACATCAAATTACGAATAAAAAATGTAGCATCAGGAACTTACATCGTAAAAGTAGTGGCTACTGAAGGTAATTTCTCTGAAAAAATAATTATTAATTAATTGGGTTAGTTTATAAATAAAAAAGGGTTCCGAATTTCGGAACCCTTTTTTATATTATTGAAATAGAATTATTTTGTTTTCTTAACGTACTGTGTCAAAATAACGATGTTTTGGCTTTCTACACGACCTTCAATTTGATTGGCATTGTCCCAAACCAATTTAATATTATGTACAGCAGCACCTCTTTTAGCTGTAAAAGTAGCGCCTTTAACATCTAAATCTTTAATTAACACTACTGAATCGCCATCTTTTAAAATATTTCCATTAGCATCTTTATGGATTATTTTACCTTCTTCATCTTCTCCTTCGCCAGTGGCAGAGGCCCAAACTAAGGTTTCTTCATCAAGATACATCATGTCTAATAAATCTTGAGGCCAACCTTCTGGACGCAATCTGTTTAGCATTCTCCATGCAACAACTTGAACAGGTTTGTTTTCATTCCACATACTGTCACTCAGGCATCTCCAATGATTAGGATCAGTTGGTGTGGTGTTTTCTATTTGATTTTTGCAAGTGGTACATACCAAAACAGAGTTATCAACTGATATGGCTTCTTCTTTGGTTAAATGTATTCTCAAATCTTCGGTAGAACCGCACAATTCACATTTTGAATCGCTTCTTTCGTATAATTTTTTTTCTATTGGAGTCATATTTCTTATAAATTAAAACTTGCTCCAATTGAGAAGTTAAATTGATTATTGTAATGTCTGAAAGTTCTTGGAGTTTTGTCTTCAGAATCGTATTCAGCTATTGGAACGGCAAATTCAGTATAAACACCAAAACCTTCTGAAAAGAAATAACGAGCGCCAAGATGACCTCCAAAATTTCTTAAACCAATGTCTAAACCTGGGTAAACATCAAATTTTTCATCAACATTGATTACATTTCCTAAATTAGCATTAAAACGAGCTCGGAAATCAGCTCTATCTTGAAATTCAGGTTTTTCGGTTTCACTTAGTATGGTAATTTCTTTAACGCCTAATAAATAAGTTGCTTGAAAACCAAAAGACATATTTTCGCCAATTCCAAAATCGACTGTAGAGGTTATTCCAGTTGCCTTGTTTTGAATGTTTGCTCCTACTTGAAATTTAGTATCGCCTTTTCCTGTGAAAGCTTCTTGTGCGTTTGCAATAAAAGCAGAAAAAGCAAATAAAAGCATTAGAATTCTTTTGTTCATGGTATAAATTTTTTAAAATCTAGGCAAATATAGCAAGATACTTCTAATTTCTGCCTTTTTCGTTGGGATACAATAAGTATACGGGGTCACTTTGCCAATATTCTTTCGAATGAATGTCAAGGATAGTCAAACGGCCTTTAAATGCAGCTCCAGTATCAATATTCCACACATTGACTTTGTTTACAGGAATAGTTTGGTTGATTTGTGTTACAGGAGTATGTCCTAAATAAATTTCATGATACAACTGTAGTCTTTTAGGATAATAAAAAGAGTTTTTATCTAAGTTTTCATCTAGACTTAAAACCATTTCCCATAAAGTTCTGTCCCAATATAACATTCTAGGTAAATGTTCTTTGGTAACACCGTTTAAATTGGTAAAACCGGCATGAATAAACAATCTGTTTTGCTCATCAAGATGATAGTTTTTTAAAGTAAGCAGAAATTCGATGTGTTCTTGCTTTGTTTCTTCAGAAACCAAATCGTACGCTTTAACGGTAGATTCGCCCCCATGGTTATACCACATGGGATTGTCGTGATTGTTTTGAAGCCAGTGTAATAATAATTCATCATGGTTGCCTCTTAAAAATAAACAATTATGGGTTTTTTCTAACTGGATAAAGTAATCTAATACTTGAGGTGATTGACTCCAGCCATCGACGTAATCGCCAAGGAAAATCAAAAAATCTTCTTGATTAATATTGGCTCGAGATAAAACTTGTTTCAATGCGAGTAAGCCTCCATGAATATCTCCTATTACTAATGTTCTCATGTTTTGAATATAAGTGTGATTCTAAGTTACTGATTTTTAACGAGTTTTAACTGATTTTTAAAAAGAAAGTTTTAACAAAATGTAAGGAAAAACCATAAATTTTTTCAAAATAAGCGTTATAATTTTATAAAAATTATAAAACAGAAGCATAACAAAATCTTTAAAGTATTTTTTTAATAATCAAAAAAACTAGAAGTTATGAAAACAATCATCTGCTCATTCAGTATTTTTATCTTTTTTCTTTCGCCAACATCATGTTCAGTAGACGAATATGGAGTATTAACCAATACAGAAGATGTCTCTACTTCATCTGATTGCTCAACACCTCAAGAACCGGATGCTATAGATCCTATTAAACCGCCAACCAAACCATAGCAATTTAGGAAAAATCCTATAATTTTTTTAATTTAGAATTAAAAATCCTACGAATAATTGTAGCTTTGGGGTTAATCAATAACCAAATTCTAACGTTTGAAAAGAATAGCCTTAATTATTTTAGTTTTTATTAGCTGTAATCAAGAAAAGCCAAAAGATTTTTCAATTGAATCAAGTATTGAAAATATTGACTCTTTATTATCTAAAGCTAATAATTTTAAAGCAAAAAAGGCAGATAGGCTTCTTTATGCATTAAAAGCTGATAAAATTTTGTACAACAAAAGTAACGATTCGTTAGTAAGGAGTTACTTTTTTAAATTGGCGGGTAGATATTATAATCTTGAAGAATATGATAGATACCTTGAAGTTTCTAGAAGAGTGCACAAAATGTCTCAAGAGGCCAACGATAAAAGTAGTATTGCCAAAAGTCTAAGTTACATAGGGGATTATTATTATTATAAATTTAAAACTGACAGTGCCTATTATTATTATAGCAAAGCTGAAAAAGCATATTTTAAGCTAAAAAATACTGAGGACATTGTTAGAGTAAAATTTTGGAAGGCTAATATTTTATTTTACGAGAAAGACTTTTCAGGATGTGAAACAGCTATAATTAACATCTTAAAAATTGCAAAACAAAGAAACGATGTAAGGCTAATCTATGATTGCTATTTAATTTTAGGTAATTCTTTAGAAGGACTTAACAATCAAGATAAAGCGCTTGAGTATTATCAAAAAGCATATGAAATTACCGATGAGCTTAAGAATGATTCACAATATTTATTGTTAAAAGCGCAGCCGTTTAATTTTATTGGGAGAGTTTATCAAAAAAAAGAAGATTATAACAAATCGGTATTCTATTTTGAGAATGCATTAGGTTTTGGAGATTTCAAGTCCTATGAGCCATTGATGTATGCCAATTTAATTAATAATGTGGCATATTCAAAATTAAAATTAGGCGATCAATCAGCGGGATTATTGCTCACAGAAGCCCTAAAGATTAGAACGGACTTAGATAACACGCCTGGTGTTATTTCTAGTAAAATAAATTTGGCAGAATATTATCTTGCTCAAAAAGATACGGCAAAAGCTTTTTTAAATAGTAAAAGCACTCTAAAAACAGCTCATAAGAATAAAATATACGAGGATGAACTCAAATTATTAGAATTATTATCGAAAGTTGATCCTGAGAACAGTACCATTTATATTGATCGGTTTATTAAATTAACGGATAGTCTTCAAAACAACGAAAGAGCCACAAGAAATAAATTTGCCAGAATAGAATTTGAAACAGACGAAATTCTAAATCAAAAAAATGATATAGAAGCTGAAAAAAATAAAATATCATCTCAAAGATGGATAATTCTTGGGTTCAGTGCATTTTTTATTTTAAGTATGGCATTGTTATATATTACGAAATCACAGCATGCAAAAAACAAGCAATTGCAGTCTGAGAAAGAACAACAACAAGCCAACGAAGAAATTTATAGATTAATGCTGGACCAGCAAAGTAAAATTGACGAAGGAAGACAGAACGAAAAGAAACGCATTTCGCAAGAGTTGCACGACGGAATTATGAGTAAATTAACTAGTACACGACTCAATTTATTCATTTTAAGTAAAAAAACAGATGAAGAAACCATAAAAAAATGTCTGTCTCACATTGCCGGATTACAAGATATAGAAAAGGAAATTAGGGCTATATCGCACGATCTTAGTAAAGATATTTTTTCAGGAAAAGATAGTTTCATCACGATAATTGAAGCGCTTTTTGACGCACAAAAAAGCATCTCAGAAACAAATTATCATTTAGAAACCGACGATAAAATAAATTGGGAAGCAATTGAAAGCACCACTAAAATGCATCTTTACAGAATATTTCAGGAGGCATTACAAAATATCCATAAGTATGCCCAAGCTAAAAATGTAAGTGCATCAATGGACGTATTAGATAATTCCATTCACATTGAAATTATAGATGACGGTATTGGTTTTGATGTTAAAAAAGCCAAAGCAGGAATTGGATTGAAAAATATGCAGTCCAGAATAAAAACGATTCAAGGAGAAATAGATATAATTTCCCAAAAAGGAAAGGGAACTCAAATAAGTTTATTAATTCCAAAATAGATTTTCACAACAGTTTAAAATATAAAATGAAATTAAAAATACTTATGATAGATGATCACCCTTCAATGATTGAAGGGTATAAGATTATTTTGTCTTTTAACACTTTAGGATTTGAAATTGAAACCACATCTGCCTTTAGTTGTGAAAGCGCCTATGAAATAATCACGAGTACAAAAAAAGCAACTTTCGATTTGGTTTTTTTAGATTACAGTTTGCCTCCGTACGAAAAGATGCATATCAATTCAGGAGAAGATCTGGCCTTGTTGGTTAAAACCCATATGCCGGATGCAAAAATAGTAATGCTTACATCTCATACCGAAGCCCTTATTTTGTATAATATCTTAAGAAATATTGAGCCTGCTGGATTGTTAGTGAAAAGTGATTTTAGTGCAGATGAGTTGATTTCAGCTTTCGATATTATAATGAAAGGTGAAATATATCATAGTGTAACAGTGAAGCATCATATGAAAGAATTACTGTCTAAAAAAGGCTATTTGGATAATTTCAACAGACAAATCATTACGCTCCTCTCTCAAGGGATCAAGACCAAAAGCCTACCCAATCATTTAAATCTTTCTATTAGTTCAATCGAAAAAAGAAAAGTGCAGATAAAAGATTATCTCAGTATTGAAAAAGGAACAGATGAAGACATTATTAAGGAAGCTAAAAAACAGGGGCTTATTTAATAAAACGACTGATTTTTATCAAACTAAAGCTCTACAGACTTGAAGTCCATAGATTTGGTTTGGTAGACTGAAAGTCAGCAAGACACAAGTAAATTTCAGAAATTCGCATTTAAATTTTTTAGAACCTGAAAGGCAGATGTGCTAAAAAGGTATATTTCTAAACTCTTTTTGAGACCACTAAAACTCTACTATAGAAATTTTCCATTTCTATAGCTTCGTCACGATTTATAAAATCCTAAGTTTAACAAAAATTACAGAAAAACCGTAAGGCGATTATTTAAAGTGTTGATAACTTTACTAATAAGTACAATCATCATCAATAATAATTTAAAAAAGGACGTTATGAAACTTTTGAAAAAGATGACATTAATTGACGATGATGAAATTTTCGTCTTTTTGACCAAAAAAGCAATTGAAAAATCGCAACTTGTTGAGGTGGTTAAAGTTTTTGGAAATGGACTGGATGCTTTGAATTATCTAAAAAAGAATGTAAAAAATCCGGAGGCATTGCCTGAAATTATACTTCTGGATCTTTCAATGCCTATCATGGATGGATGGCAATTTCTGGAAGAATTTGTAGAAATAAGCCCAAGAATGGACAGAACAATCATGATATATATTTGCAGTTCTTCCATTTCTCCCGATGATATAGCCAAATCAAATCAATTTAGCGCAGTTTCAGATTATATCATTAAACCGGTTACCAAGGAAAAATTGATAGAAATCATAGAGAAATCAATACTAAGCGAGGAATTGGATCACCATTAGTACAATTATACCATTGGTTGTTCTGTTTTATCTTTGAATTTATCATCATAGATAGTATTGTTATTATAAAGTATTATATGGCTGTCCATTACTAATACCAAGCTGTTGCTTCATCCACAAATTTAAAAGAGAGCAGTCATATTCAGGCGATAGCGGACTGTCAAGGCAATTACGCAAATTTCCACGAATTCAGATTTAAAACATAAGCAAACTAAAATACACTTGTTATGAGCCCAATTGTAAAATCAAAATTGTGCCTTTGTTTGATGCTCACATCAGGTTCGCTTTTTAGCCAAACCCAAGATATTGCTCAAGATAGTGTATTGTCTCCAGCGGAATTAAAAAAAATGAGTTTGGAAGAACTGATGAATACGGAAGTGACTTCAGTATCCATGCGCCCTGAGAAACTGACTGAAGTGGCATCCGCAATTCAGGTGCTTAAACATAACGATATTAAGCGATCTAGCGCTACCAGACTTCCCGAAGCTTTACGATTGGCATCAAACCTACAGATATCACAGGCCAACTCACATGACTGGGCCATAACAGCCCGTGGATTTAGCGGGGTGCCCTCGGCAGGCGGTATTGTGGCTAATAAACTGCTCGTACTAATTGATGGCCGATCGGTTTACACTCCACTTTTTGGTGGCGTGCACTGGGACACACAAAATGTAATGCTCGAAGATGTTGATCGAATTGAAGTAGTGAGCGGACCAGGCGGAACACTTTGGGGTGCAAATGCAGTAAACGGAGTGATTAATGTGGTTTCAAAAAGCGCTAAAGAGACTCAGGGATTCTATGTTTCAGGAGCGTTAGGAACATTTTTAGAAGAATTTGGTGAAGTAAGATATGGTGGCCGTATAGATTCAAATATTTTCTTCAGAGTATATGGACAAGCCTTCAAACAGGAAAGTGCGATTTTATCAGGCAAGGTAGATGATACAATCAGCAATGCATGGAATTCAAATCAAAGAGGATTTCGCATGGATGCCTATCCAACAGATAAAACAAGTATAACTTTACAAGGTGATTTTTATGATGGTGATGCAAATAGCGAAACAAAATTTTCGGTTACTAATGGCCGAAACATTCTGGCAAGAGCTACTCACAATTTTTCGGATAAGTCAGATTTAAAAGTGCAACTTTATTATGATCACGCTTTTAGGGAAATTCCTAATACTACAAATAAGTTTTTATATGAAATTGATACCTACGATCTGGATTTTCACCATCGTTTTCCACTCGGTAAAAGCCACGATATAGTATGGGGTGGAGGTTACCGGTTACAAAAAGATAAGACGGCGCAGACTTTTAATCCGCTCAATCGAGAGATGCCACTCTATCAGTTATTTATACAAGATGAAATTGCATTTATTCCTAATCGTTTAACATTTACTGTCGGTAGCAAATTTCTGCACAATGACTTTACGGGTTTTGAAATTTCACCCAGCGCCAAGGTTGCATGGACACCAAATAATCGTCATACAATCTGGACAGCTGTTTCACGCGCAGTACGCACCCCAAGCCGTTTCGATTCAGATATTATAGTAGACAAACCATTCGATTCAGAAAAAATGGATGCTTACGAACTGGGTTACCGTGTCAGACCTGTGGATGAGTTATCTATTTCACTGGCTACTTTTTACAATGAATATGACAGCCTACGTAGTATAGATTTGATATATTCACCATCCCCAAAAATAATAATTGCAAATTCACAATGGGCAAAATCAAAGGGAGTGGAGTTATCCTTTAATTTTCAGGCAACCAGTTTCTGGCGTCTGCGAGGAGGCTATACCTATTTTGAGAATCAAATTTTTGCCAAACATTCCAATGTTCAGTCAATAAGTCCTATCTTGGAATCTGTAGACCCCAAAAACATGATTGTTCTACAATCTATTTTGGATTTGCCATGTAAACTTCAGCTGGATTTTTCAGGGCGATATGTTGGTGCGTTGCCGGCTGCAGGAGCAATTCCTAAAACGGAGGACTACACCTCGTTAGATGCCCGTTTGGCATACCAGTCAAAGTATTTCACGGTTTCATTTGTAGGGCAAAATCTACTGGCTAATCAGCGTACCGAAACTGGGCTTTCAATTATTCCTCGTAGTTTTTATACCAGAATCACATGTCAATTTTAAAAAACATAATACGACAAAATCTGATGATCATACTGCTGTTATCCAGTACGATTTTGTGTCCCCAGACACAGTCAGTCAATGAGTACCAAATAAAAGCAGCCTATATTTTTAACTTTACCAATTTTGTTACATGGCCTTCAGATTCTTTCCCCAAAGCTAACGCCCCATTCGTTATTGGTATTTTAGGAGATAATCCTTTTGATTCTAGTTTGAAAGAAATTATATCAGACGAATTTGTTAATGAGCATCCTATAGTCATTCAGCAATATGACAATTTAGAAGATATAAGAACATGCCATATCCTGTTTGTTAACCAGATAGAAACAAAAAAGCTGAAGACTGCTGATATTACAAGTCTAAGAAAACGAAGCATTCTCACCGTAAGTGATGCAGCAAATTTTAACCTAAAAGGAGGTATAGTTAAGTTTTTTAATAAAAACAACAAAATATATTTACAGATTAATAACGATGCGGCTAAAGCAGCTGATCTTGTTATTAGTTCAAAACTGCTCAATTTGTCCGAGATATTTCCTCCAAAATAATTCCCTATGCTATACAAAGACAAACCGATAAGAAAGAAGCTCAATCGAATCATTATTCTGATGAGTGGAATGGTGTTATTTGTAACTTGCGCCACATTCTTTGCTTATCAGTTTTATACTTTCCAAAATGCAATATTAGAAAAGACTAATACTATTGGGAAAATTCTTTCGACTAACTCAACGGCGGCACTTGCCTTTGGTAATCAGGAAGATGCAAAAGAAATTTTAAATGCACTTAGGTCTGAACCGCATATTATTGCAGCTAGTCTATATGATAAAAACGGGAAATTTTTTGCTGGTTATCCGGCTAAATTTGACGCTGGCTCTTTTCCCTTAAAGCCGAAAAAGAAAGGGTACAATTTTACGCTTTCAGATCTGGTAGGTTTCTATCCTGTAGTAGAAAACGATGCAGAAGTGGGAACTCTCTACCTCAAATCAGACTTGGGAGTGATGTATGATGGATTGAAAATATATGCTATTATTATCGTTTTGGTAATACTTGTGTCAATGTTATTATCGTACTTTTTTTCTTCAATACTCCAAAAAAACATTTCAGAGCCCATTACTACTTTAGCAGACACTGCTAAAATAATTTCAGACCAATCAGATTATTCGGTACGGGCAGTTAAGTTAGGCAATGATGAATTAGGCTCGCTTACAGATGCTTTTAACAATATGCTGATGCAAATTGAGGATCAAAATAATATGATGAATGAATTCAATCAAACGCTGGAAGAACGTACACTTAAATTAGAAGAGCAAACACAAAGTTTAGAACGGCAACAGGAAAAACTCAATGTATATACCCATGTATTGGAATCAAAAAACACCCAGTTGGTAGATTTCTGTAGTATTGTTTCTCACAATTTAAGAGCGCCTTTAGTCAATATTGCTATGCTCGTAGATTATGTTGAACAATGCGAGGATGAAGACGAAAAGGAAATGGCGTTTTCAAAAATAAAACCCGTAGTAGCCCATTTGAATGATGTGTTTAGTGAATTGGTGGAATCGATTCAGGTTCAACAAGACACCGATATAGAATCAGAAAAAATAAATTTGGAACAATGTTTGAATAAAGTGATTAAAGGGTTTGAGAGCCAGATTGATGCCTATGGGGCAGATATCCAAATAGAATTTGATAGCGCACCCGAAATTTATTATCCTCAGAAATACATCGACAGTATTTTTACCAATTTAATAAGCAATAGTTTAAAATATAAGTCGCCAAAGAGAAAACCGGTGATTAAAATTAAAACAAAAAGAGTAAACGAAAATATAATCTTATCGGTTACCGATAATGGTTTGGGAATTGACCTAATCATGCATAAAGACCGGATTTTTAAAATTAGGAAAGTATTTCATAAGCATCCCGAAGCCAAAGGATTTGGTTTGTTTTTAATCAAAACGCAAGTGGAAACAATGGGAGGAAGAATCTGGGTGGAGAGTATACCCGATAAAGGCAGTACCTTTTTTGTGGAATTTATAAACCAAAGCTGACAAACACGAATCAAGAGTTGAAATGTGTTTTCCTTGATGAAATTTCTGAACATCCTATTTCATTTTCCTCAAAATCCGTATCGTTTCTTTAAATGACAAGTATGCACTTGGATTGATTTTGGCTTTCGATATTATAATGAAGGTGATATATGTCATAGTGTAACAGTAAAGCATCATATGAAAGAATTACTGTCTAAAAAAGGCTGTTTGGATAATTTCAACAGACAAATCATTACATTCCTCTCTCAAGGGATCAAGACCAAAAGCCTACCCAATCATTTAAATTTTTCTATTAGTTCAATCGGAAGAAGAAATGCAGATAAAAGATTACCTCAGCGTCGAAAAAGAAACTGACGAAGATATCATTAGAGAAGCTAAACAATTAGATTTAATTTAAAATTTTTATTCCTCCCATAGAACTTAAATTTGGAGAAAAAGCTCTTTTTGCTAGATATTTTGTGCTTAAATTAATAAAACTTTAACAAATGGTATGGATTACCCGTATCGTAACTATCTAGAAATCAGATAATTTTGAATGTAGTAATTTTTTTATAAAAAATAAATGTAGTTTTTTTATTACGTTATATTTTTTTAATTAATTTTATAAAAAATATATAATATTCTAAAATATTAACAATTTTATTAAAAAATATTAGATTTTTTTAAGAATTATACGCATTCTCCCCCAAGTTATAATTTTTCATTACGCTTACACGTATATCGCCCCAAGATATAATTTTTCATTACGCTTAAATAGTTATTGTTTTTGTTAAAGGGATTTTTTGTCCCTTACCATAACAGAAAGAATTCATGCATTTATAAAATTTGTGTTTTAAACCAACACAAACTGATATAATTCACGGAGTTAGAAACAATTAAATTATTGCATATGATTAAGAATTCTACAATTTGGGATTACTATGTCAGAACATTTTACATCTCTGTTTTTTTCATTTTTTTTCTTCAAACTGATTTAGTTGCGCAAACGAATTTTGTCTACGCCAATCAGGTGATTTCCCACGATCACGTAGATAATGAGACGAACGCAATTTTAAATAACAACAGCTTTGCAACACTTCACTCTTATGGAGGAATTGCGCTTGGTATAGGTGATTATGATGGTAATCTCGAATTGGGATTTCCATCCACACTACCCGCAGGAACAACCTCCTATGTGAGGATTGATTTTGATGGTGATGCCTTGAATTCATTGTTGGGTGGAGGATTAGGTGGTGCTTTAGCCGATTTGACCGGGACTTTGGTTCTGGGAAATCATTACCTTACGGTCAAAGCTAAAAATAATGCTACCGAAGTGTTTTCGGGGTCAAGTACTTTAGGATTTTCAAATGAAAACCTCAGGCTTATCGTCGATAAGAATGGCTATTATTATTTAGCGATTACCCCTAATCAACCCTATAATAGGATTGAAATTGAAGACGATACAGATGCTTTACTGCTGGGGACTTTTAACAGTATGAAAGTGTATTATGCATTTTACACTCAAGGGACTGATACCTGTGATTTGAGTTTTGCCACTTCGTTTGACGGAACAGGCGGAACAGTAGATATTTTAGGACTTGGAGGTGCTGGAGTTGATAACCCTGAAAACGCAATCGATAACAATTCGAATACCTTTTCGGAAATCAGCATGGGTGTGTTGTCACTTGCAGGAACAATCAGTCAAACGGTATATTTTTCTTCCTTATCTAATCCTACAGATCAATTCCATATTACAGTTCAATTAGACGATCCTTCATTATTGAATTTAGGCTTGTTGGATGGAATTAAAGTCGAAGCGCTCAACGGAACAAATGTTGTATCTACCCATGATTTAGGCAATCAGGTCAATCTCGATTTGTTACTATTATTAAGTACTAGTCAAAAAGTGACTCTTCCTTTGTCACCCGGACAGTCTTTCGATAGAGTAAAAGTGACTATTTCTTCATTAGTACAACTTAATCTTGCCAAAAAAATAAAACTATATGAAATTAGCAGGTCATCGGCTCCGCCAATAGTTGATGTTGCAAGTTTAAATCAAACAATTTGCAGTGGTTTAACAGCTACTGTGTCAGCACTAACTTCAAATACAAATGAATTGGTATGGTATGCGTCTCCCGTTGGAGGAGTGCCTCTAGCGGTGACGGCATATAACGGATCTTATACAACGGGAGTTTTATTGGCTTCAACAACAATTTATGTTGCTGCTAGGAAAATTGGCTGTACAAATGACTCTGAAAGAATTCCAATTCTGATTAACGTTATTGATGCAACAGCTCTTGATGTATTACCGGCAATTAGTGGTTGTGGTTTTGTAAATTTAAGAGATGCAATTATAAATTTTGATGCTTCGGGAGACACTACGTATGAGTTTTTTGATGCGGCTGATAACCCAATAACTGCTGCGCAGGCAGCTAATATTCAGGTCAGTGGAGTTTATTACATACAGGCTACAAATATAAATCAAGGTTGTGCTTCTGGTAAACTACCAGTAACTGTTACAGTGAATCCAATCCCCCAATTGAGTGTTTCTCCAACGAGTTATACCGTAAATGTGGGAGATTCGGTTACATTACTATCTACTTCAAATGCTCCGATTGTTTGGTATAACCAAAGTGGAACAGCATTGCCATCAAATATTGCGGGACCATTTATGCAACCAGGAACGTACACCTTTACAGTTATCGCAAATAATGGATTGTGTTCCAAAAGTTTATCGGTAACGGTAACGGTTCTAGATGCGGGAGGATGTCCTATTGCAATGGAGAAAGTCTTTGCTGAAACACAAACTAGTGATTCTATCATTACCGGTGGGGTTATCAATGACAATTTAGCCATAGACCAAAACCTGCAAACTCATTCTACTATCATTACTGGACTTGGATTGCTTGGTGTTGGAACAACCTGGCAAACATTGCAATGGAATTCTACTATTGCAGCAGGAACTCCAGTGACAGTAAAATTAGGTTCTGAATACAGCGGGGTGACTTTACTCGGAGCGGTTTCAGTTGTTGGAACCAAAAGAGACGGTTTAGGAAATCCCATAGATATTGGATTGTTACAACCACTATCTGGTGATGCTCTTAATTTATTATCTGGAGAAAATAGTTTCGAATATACTTTCGTTCCAGCCAATGGTTCAGGGCCTCAACCTTACGACGGAGTTAGAATTGTAGTTGGTTCTGTTTTAAGCGTGGCTCAAAGCGCTAAAGTTTACGAAGCTTATTATAACAGAGTAGCCAATCCAGTTGTCTGCCTGCCAGGCGATGTTGAAGATATTTTCTTTGGAGTTGTTGATTTGGGTGTTGGTGTATTAACTTCAACAGCAGGTGTAGACAATAGATGGAATGCAGTTGATAATAGTGAAGCCACTTATGCTACAATGTATAATGGTGTTGGGGTTGCAGCTGCCGCCGAAATGACTGTAAAATTTAGAACCCCATCACAGGATAACGATATTCTAAAAATTAAAATTTCAAAACCAGGAACATTATTAACTGTTGGTTTGTTAGCCGGATTTACCATTCAACGTTTTATGGGTGCAACTCCCGTAGGAGGATTAATGGAAGCTAACGGTAGTCTTTTAAATGCTGAAATTATTAATGGTGGAACTGAAGTGATTTTAGTTTCCAATTCGTCTTCGCCTCCTTATGATCGTGTACGAATTCGATTTGGAGGAACCGCCAATCTACTTGATTTTTTACAAGTACACATGGTAAAAAGAGAAGCGTTTATCGATGTAATTGGCGGTATTAATAATACGATTGAAGTCTGTGCTGGAGGTACAGTTTCAATTGTACCACAACCTTGTACAACATATGTATGGTATGATTCTGAGTTTGGCGGAAATGTAGTTGGAGCAGGTTCATCATATATAATCCCTAATAATTTACCAGCAGGAACATATACATTCTATATTCAACCAGTTCGCAACGGATGCGAAGTATTGTCAAGAACAAAAGTAACAGTAATCGTTCGAGCAACAACTCCAGGAGGAGCAATAGCCAATATCTTGATTAATTCTAGTATAGATACTACAATTTGTAGTGCAACTGGTTCTGTAACATTAACAGCTCAATTAAGTGGTTCGCCAGTTTTAACTAATCCAATATTTTATTGGTACAGTTTTGATGGTGTTAATCAGATACTAATTCCTGGACAAACAGGAAGTACAATAATTTTAACAGGATTAGCTCCGGGAACATACACTTATTATGTTGGCGTGAGTTCTGATGAATATTGTGAGACTTTGCCAGCTGAAAGAGCACAAATTACATTTACAATTTTGCCTTTCTCTGTAGCGAATGATATTACAATAAGTGATGTTCAGCAATGTTTGAATAGTGATGTTGTTCTTCAACCAAATAGTGTATTACCAAATCCGATTTATTATTGGTATTTTACAAATAACACTACACTACCAATTGTTAATGGAACGTTTAGCGGGGTAACTTATTCTATCGATCCAAATGGGACGCTAACCATATCCGGATTAACGGCAATTAATAGCCCTTATACCTATTTCGTATCCGTTTCAAGCGATACAACTTGTCAAAACCTTGATGGGACTTTTCAAGATGTTACTGTGATCATCAATGACACTGCAACACCAACTACGAGCAATACAACGCAAAATTTCTGTTTGCTTTCAAATCCAACAGTTGGAGATATCCAAGTGGTTGGAACAGGAGTTATATGGTATGATGCTGCCTCTGGCGGAAATGTTGTATCTCCAAGCACTCCGTTAATAAATGAGATGATTTATTATGCATCGCAAACAGATGTGGTTACAGGATGTGAAAGTTCAGTTTTATTGGCTGTTACAGTACAAATTAATGACGGAGCTACACCAACGACCAACGATACGACTCAAGAGTTTTGTCTGTCTTCAAACCCAACAGTGGCTAATCTTCAGGTTAATCAGAGTGGTGTGACTTGGTACGATGCTGCTACTAACGGAAATGCATTATTACCAACAACTCCTTTAGTAAATGGCATGATTTATTATGCCTCACAAATAGATCCGGTAAATGGTTGCGAAAGTTCAATTCGTTTGGCCGTTACAGTTCAAATTAATGATGGAGCTACGCCAACGACTAACGATACGACTCAAGAATTTTGTCAGTCTTCAAATCCAACAGTTGCTAATCTTCAGATTAATGGAAATAGTGTGACTTGGTACGATGCTGCTACTAACGGAAATGCATTATTACCAACGACTCCTTTAGTGAATGG